>DDAT01000015.1:0-66388 GCA_002332985.1 Acinetobacter lwoffii
CGATGGATGTGCATTCTACAGCATTCCCGACCCAATACAACCCCTATTTTTAAATAATTCAGCAAAAATATCACGACTGTTTATTTATTCTACAAAAATTATAGGTTTTTCTATTTTTCACTCAAAATTTATTCAATTACTGATGTTTTAAAGTAGTTTATTTATCAAAGGATATTTCTAGTTAATTTAATTGCTATATCTATCTAAAAATTTTTTATTGTCTTTATTTCAGATCAAACACAACAGATGAGTTGATAAAATAGATTTACTATGGAATCCCTTACCCATTTTAAAAATATAATCCTCCTCCATCCATTAAAATTCCATTCAACAAGATAATCACTCTATAGATAAACTCTGGTTAAATTGTTGAATGATTAAAATTAAGAGTGAAGCAATGCGAGAAGAAAGCAATCTTCAATGCACAGTTTTATTAGATGAAAAATAATTTAATAGGAATTCGAGCATTCATCATGATAGCCACCGATAACAATTGTATATTTTTTATTCACATTGAATTTCAGGCATAAAAAAACCGCTTAACGCGGTATCTTTTATCTCGACCATCTTGAAGGAGATGGTCGGAGCAGTAGGATTCGAACCTACGACCCCCTGGTCCCAAACCAGGTGCACTACCAGGCTGTGCTATGCTCCGATTTCAACTTTAAAAGTTGGGGTGAATGACGGGATTCGAACCCGCGACAACTGGAATCACAATCCAGGGCTCTACCAACTGAGCTACATCCACCATCATTTTGATTCTTAACATCAAGCGACCAAATGGCGCGCCTGACAGGATTCGAACCTGTGACCATCCGCTTAGAAGGCGGATGCTCTATCCAACTGAGCTACAAGCGCGTTACTGATGCAAACATCATTTGCCTTGAAGAATTGGTCGGAGCAGTAGGATTCGAACCTACGACCCCCTGGTCCCAAACCAGGTGCACTACCAGGCTGTGCTATGCTCCGATTCATCTCAGCTTTCGTATCGAACATCGTTCGGTACGGTGTGCATTCTAGGCGCGACGCCCGGAGACGTCAACACCTATATCTAAAAAAAACCGAAAAAACGCTTCAAGCGTTTATTTATCAATCGCTTCAGACATTTTTTATACAAATTTTAACGTTTTAGTCCGGCACTAAAGTTCAGCATGCGATCTAGAGGCAGTTTAGCTCGTTCAGCAAGTACCGGATCGACATGCACTTCCTGATCTTTATGCTGTAACACATGCAAGATACCATCCAGCTCGTTCATGGCCATCCAAGGACAATGCGCACAAGAACGACAAGTTGCCCCCTCTCCTGCGGTTGGTGCTTCAATCAGAATTTTATCCGGCACTGCCTGCTGCATTTTATAAAAAATACCGCGATCAGTAGCTACGATTAAACGCTGATTTGGCAAAGTTTGTGCTGCTTTAATTAATTGTGAGGTACTACCCACCGCATCGGCAATCTCGACCACAGACATCGGTGATTCGGGATGTACCAGAACTGCCGCATCTGGATAGAGCTCTTTCATATTGGCAATACCGCGTGAACGGAATTCTTCATGCACGATACAGGCGCCATCCCAGAGCAACATCTCTGCACCGGTTTTTTTCTGGATATAACGACCCAGATGCTGATCTGGTGCCCAGATGATTTTTTCGCCCAGACTGTCCAGATGTTCGATAATTTCCACTGCACAACTTGAAGTGACGACCCAATCGGCTCGGGCTTTCACGGCCGCTGACGTGTTGGCATAAACCACCACGGTATGATCCGGGTGCGCATCGCAAAAAGCGGTAAACTCATCGACAGGACAACCTAAGTCCAGTGAACAGGTCGCTTCCAAAGTTGGCATCAGCACGGTTTTATGGGGTGAAAGAATTTTAGAGGTTTCGCCCATAAATTTCACACCAGCTACCACAAGCGTTGAAGCTGGATGATCGCGACCAAAACGCGCCATTTCCAGTGAATCGGAAACACAGCCCCCCGTCAGTTCAGCCAGTTCTTGCACTTCAGGATCACAATAATAATGCGCCACCAAAACAGCATCCTGTTTTTCCAGCTCTGCCTTGATCTGTGCAAATTTGTCCAATTTTTCCTGCTGGCTCATTTGATGTTCTTGTGGAACACCTAAACGATCTAAATGCGCCTGCACAATCGATTTAGCTTCATTGGCTATTAATTTGGTCGCATCATTCATAACAACTCTTACTCTACCCTCATGGTTCACTATTCAATGAACCTTTCACCCTACATCCCGGTCATCTCTGGCGAAATGCTATTTTTGACCAGTCATTAAAAATCATTAAGTATAAAAAAAGCCCCACAACGGAGGCTTTATAAACAATCTGAATTATGAGCGATAATCTGCATTGATTTTTACGTAGTCATACGACAGGTCACAGGTATAAACCGTATCTTTTGCCTGACCTCGTCCAAGATCAACACGAATCGTCATTTCAGCCTGGGCCATCACACGTGCACCGGCTGCTTCAGTATAGTCTGCTGCCGCACCACCATCTTTGCAGATTTGTACATCATCTAACCAAACCTGAATTTTTGCAACGTCTAAATTCGGCACACCGGCATAACCAATCGCTGCCAGAATACGGCCCCAGTTTGGATCAGAAGCAAAGATCGCGGTTTTGACCAGCGGTGAATGCGCAATGCTATAGGCAATATCGCAGCACTCTTGAGTATCGCCACCACCTTCTACAGTCACGGTAATGAATTTAGTCGCACCTTCACCATCACGCACGATCAGTTGCGCAAGGCGTTTCATGGTACGTGTCAATACGTCTAGCACCACTGCATAACGTGGATCTTCAGTCGAAGTGATTTCAGCACCACCGGCCTGACCTGTGGCAATAAAAATACACGAGTCATTGGTTGAGGTATCGCCATCAATGGTAATACGGTTAAACGAGACATTGACTGTTTCAGTTAATAACTGTTGAACCAGTTCACGGCTGATCGGTGCATCCGTCGCAACATAACCCAGCATGGTCGCCATATTCGGGCGAATCATGCCTGCACCTTTGGAAATACCGGTCATGGTATAAGTCGCACCATCCAGCTCGAACTTTTCTGAAGCACCTTTCGGGGTGGTATCTGTGGTCATAATTCCGGTCGCTGCATCGACCCAGGCATCATCACGCAATGAATCCAGCGCAGGCTGTAAACCTTTAAGTAAACGCTCCATCGGAAGCTGCTCACCAATCACACCAGTTGAGAATGGCAACACTTCAGCAGCCTGTACGCCTGCAAGTTCAGCCAGCTTGGCACAGGTAGCTTCTGCATTTGCCATGCCTGTAGGGCCTGTTCCTGCATTGGCATTGCCGGTATTGATTACCAGGTAACGTGGATTGCCCGCTTGCAAATGTGCTTTGGATACATGCACTGGAGCTGCGCAGAAGGCATTCTGGGTAAACACCCCAGCAATATTGGAGCCTACAGCCAGTTCAAATATCACCAGGTCACGTCGGTTTTGATAGCGCACATAGGCTTCAGCCGAACCAATTTTAACCCCTTTCACCACATGCATCTGTGGCATAGATACGTCACCAACTGCCATTTTAAAGTCCAATATTGAAGTTTTAGAAAAATACAGCTTAGTTGATCTGCAACAAAAAATCGAGCCAAAGCCTGAGCCAGCCTGAGATTTGTTATGGATTTTCACAATAAAAAACCAGTCATCAAGACTGGTTTCTACATTTTTAAAATAAGATATTTTTAATTTTGTGCAAGTTGTCCAGATTCGCTTAGCAAAGCCTGTTTCGCCTGTTGTTGACTTGCAGTAGAAAGTGCCGGATTTGTAGCAACAATACGGTCTGCATTTGCCGCATTAGCAGCTGCAATCGCAGCGGTCTGCAATATAATCGGGCGATTCTGGTTGGCAAAGGTATAACGGATGCCGGTACGTGGGCTTGCCACAGTCACTTGTGCATCGGTACGTTGTACTTGAGCAGTAGTCGTACCCACCGCTTGCTGAACTTTATCAATTGTTGTGGTCGCTGCAGTTTGTGCAAAACTTAAGGCAGGCATTGCCAAAGCGGCAATCATGAGCGTTTTTAATACTTTTTTCATTCAGGTTATTCCACTTTGAGGTGTTGAATGAGCCATTAAATAGCATTTAATTCCTAAGACTGCAAACAGTATTCAATTTCTGAAAAATCTTCATACATAAAAAATCAGAGCCATGGGGCTCTGATTTTTAATAGCGTTTAGATCTTACCATGACACTGTTTGTATTTCAGGCCTGAACCACATGGACAAGGTGCATTACGACTTGCCGGTGCTTCAAAAACTGGTGCTACCGGATTGGCCTGAGCATTTTGCTCGGTCGTCACCTCATGGTCGCCTGCCAACAAGCCGTCAAACTCTTCATGAGATAACTGCAAACGCATTGCCTCAGCCTGTGCCTGCTGCTGTGCTTCCATTTCCGCCAGCTCTTCAGGGGTCGGTACGTGGATGCGTGACAGATCTGTCACGACATCGGATTTGATCGTACCCAGCATGTTCACAAACAGGTTATAAGCTTCTTTTTTGTATTCCTGCTCCGGATTCTTCTGCGCATAACCACGTAAATGAATACCCTGACGCAAGTAATCCATAGCCGCCAGATGCTCTTTCCAATGACGGTCCAGAGAATTCAGCATAAAGTGACGTTCAAGCGATGCTGCAGATTCCCCACCCATTTGTTCACGACGCGAACGGTAGCGGTTCAGCACTTCATCGGTAATACGAACCACCAAAGCTTCTTCATCCAGACGACGGTCCTGTTCCAGCCATTGCCCGATAGGAAGATCCATCGAAAGATCTTCACGTAGCGCCAGTTCCAGACCTTCAATATCCCACTGGTCATGAATCGATTCAGGTGGAATATAGTTGGCGATTACACCCTGCATCACTTCACGGATCATTTCTTCAATATAATCCTGCAGTGAATTTTCTGCCAAAATGTCATCACGCTGACTATAAATGATCTTACGCTGTTCGTTATTCACGTCATCGTATTTCAGCAAGTTCTTACGAATATCGAAGTTACGTGCTTCCACTTTACGCTGCGCATTTTCAATCGAGCGAGACACCATTTTGTGCTCAATCGCTTCATCTTCCTGCAAGCCCATGGCACGCATCATGCCGACTACGCGATCACCGGCGAAAATACGCATCAAGTCATCTTCAAGTGACAGGTAGAAACGTGATACACCCGGGTCACCCTGACGACCGGCACGGCCACGCAGCTGGTTATCGATACGGCGTGATTCATGACGCTCGGAACCGATAATATGCAAACCGCCTGAATCCAGCACGGCCTGGTGATTAACATCCCATTCTGCTTTCAGACGAGTTTCATCTTCAGGAGTCGGGTTTTCAATTTTAGCCAGCAACGCCTTCCAGTTACCACCCAACAGGATATCGGTACCACGACCGGCCATGTTAGTGGCAATCGTCACTGCACGCGGCGCACCGGCCTGCGCAATAATATCGGCTTCACGTTCGTGCTGTTTGGCATTCAGTACTTCATGCTGGATCCCTGCAGCTTTTAGCTTATCCGACAGGATCTCAGAAGCTTCAATGGTGGCTGTACCAATCAGAATTGGTGCAACACCAGCTTCATGCACACGCTGAATTTCTTGAATAATCGCGTTATATTTTCCTTCACGATTTAAGTAAATTAAATCGTTATGGTCTTGACGAATCATTGGACGGTGAGTTGGAATCAGCACCACATCCAGACCATAAATTTCTTTCATTTCCGCTGCTTCAGTATCAGCAGTACCGGTCATACCGGACAGTTTTTTATACAGACGGAAATAGTTCTGGAAGGTTGTGGTTGCCAGAGTCTGGTTTTCTGGCTGGATTTCCAGACCTTCTTTGGCTTCTACGGCTTGATGCAAACCTTCAGACCAACGACGTCCCGGCATAGTACGACCGGTATTTTCATCGACAATAATCACTTCACCATCGTTGATGATGTATTGGACATTACGCTGATAGAGATAATGCGCACGGATCGCTGCAGTAACATGATGCAACAGGTTTAGGTTCGATGCTGAATACAAGCTCTCGCCTTCTGCCAACAAGCCCATTTCTATCAGTTCACTTTCAATGGTTTCAAAACCCACTTCAGTAATTTCAACTGAACGCTGTTTTTCATCAATCCAGAAGTGACCGCCATCCGGCACTTTCTCTTCTTTCTGTGCCTGTAATTTTGGTGGAATATTATTGATGGCTGCATAAAGCTGTGAAGAATCTTCACTTTGACCGGAAATAATCAACGGGGTACGCGCTTCATCAATCAGGATCGAATCGACCTCATCAATAATGGCATAGGTCAAACCACGCTGCTTTTTCTCTGCTAGCGAGAACACCATGTTGTCACGCAGGTAGTCAAAGCCAAATTCGTTATTGGTACCGTAAGTAATATCGGCACGATAAGCTTCCGCTTTTTCCATCGGATTTTGCATGGAATAAATAATGCCGATGCTTAGACCCAAGAATTCGAATAATGGACGGTTTAACTCGGCATCACGTTGCGCCAGGTAATCGTTCACGGTAATGACATGCACGCCCTGACCACTGATGGCATTCAGATAACAGGCCAAAGTACCCATCAGGGTTTTACCTTCACCGGTACGCATTTCTGCGATTTTGCCTTCGTGCAAGGTAATACCACCGATCAGCTGCACGTCATAATGACGCATGCCCATCACCCGCTTCGCCGCTTCACGACAGACTGCAAATGCTTCAGGCAGTAATTTATCGAGGGTTTCACCCTTATTATATCGTTGTTTGAATTCTTCAGTTTTTGCAGATAAGTCTGCATCGCTAAGGGTAGATATCGTCGGCTCGAGCACATTAATCTTGTCTACGATTTTACGCATGCGTTTGAGTTCGCGCTCATTTTTGGTACCGAAGATTCCTCCGATCAGACTTGCCAACATGAATAGACTCTCTAAATCTTGCTTGTCAAATGAATATGTTCTTAGTCGTTATTATGGTGCTAGAAATTTGAACTACAAGGGTTTTGCTGTAAAACCGCTAAAAAAATCTGATCCTTAGTTCTAGCCCTAAGATCTAAGGCAAAGTAATGTAGCAAATTTTCCCTGTGCAACATAGTCAATTAAGTGACTGATTTTTGCGCTTCTGGATAGATGGATATCTCACTTATGCAATTTACTCATAAAGAAAGCAAAAAACACTATTTTTAATCATAAAAAAATTGGTTCATATTAAATCCTATCTCGACATTAAAAGACCAATTGAGGCTAAAAAGATGAGTTTACGTTTAGGCGATACCGCACCGAATTTTGAACAGCAATCCAGTGAAGGCCTGATTAATTTTTATGACTTTCTGGGTGATAGCTGGGGCATTTTATTTTCACACCCTGCTGACTATACACCAGTATGTACGACTGAGCTTGGCTATACCGCAAAACTGAAAGACGAGTTTGCAAAACGTAGCGTGAAAGCCATTGCCTTGTCGGTCGATGATGTTGAATCGCATCATGGCTGGATTAAAGACATCAATGAAACCCAGAACACCACAGTGAATTTCCCGATCATTGCCGATCAGGATCGCAAAGTTTCTGAGCTGTATAACTTTATTCATCCGAATGCCAGCGAAACGCTAACAGTTCGTTCTTTAGTGGTCATTGATCCCAACAAAAAAGTCCGTTTGATTATTACTTATCCTGCATCGACCGGTCGTAATTTCCATGAAATCTTGCGTGTGGTAGACTCCCTGCAACTCACCGATAGCCATAAAGTGGCAACGCCTGCGAACTGGCAGCATGGCGATGATGTGGTGATTGTCCCTTCACTGAAAGATGAAGAAGAAATCAAGCAACGTTTTCCAAAAGGTTATACAGCGGTTAAACCTTATTTACGCCTCACGCCCCATCCTGAGCAAAATTAAAAGGACTCCTTTTTAATTTTGCGCAAGACAAGCGAAGCGCGTAGCACAGGATAAGATGGAGCTCGTAGTAAAGAATAAGAGAAACTCTATTTTCCAGATTTTATGTTTTATCGAATACGACATTGACGTGCCACGGGTTCGATTTGTTGATACAGCCTGTCTTCGGATAGGCTTTTTTATATTCAAAATCTCATATCCACTTTAAACTTGAAATAACAAAAACAACATCTATGCTCTGTATGAAAATCTGCATATTTCTAATTCTGATGAGCTGCCTCCTGACAGGTTGCATGACTACGCCCGCCCTACCTGAACCTCAACGTCCTCAACATTGGGGACAGCCCATTCATCAGGATCATAATTTTCATCAAATCAGCAATTTTGTCTATCGTAGTGAGCAGCCTTCAACTGAACTCATTCCTTTATTAAAACAGCATAAGATCGATGTGGTTATTAATTTACGTTCACGGGATAAAGACAGCTTTCTTTTGAGCAATGAAAAATTTCAGCTGCATCATGTACCCATACATACCTGGGCAATTGATCGGGAAGATTTATTGAAAATTATGCTACTGATTCAGCAAGCACAACAAAATCATCAAAAGGTGCTCCTGCATTGTTATCACGGCTCAGACCGAACCGGTGCCAGTGTCGCCATGTACCGGATTATTTTTGAACATTGGCCGATTGAGCAGGCACTACAGGAAATGAAACATGGCGGTTATGGCTTTCATGCCATTTGGCGCAATATTGACAATCTATTCACCCCTGAAAATGTAAAATGGATTCGCGAGCAACTCACGAATCCATTTACAGAAACTTTGGTTAATACAAAGAATTAACGCTTATCCAGCGGCACCCAGTCATTCACCCAAGCTGATTTCATATTCAGGCTGGCATCAGACGCAATTTTCTTACGAAGTGCATCTGCAGTCTCACGGTCTTTGGACGGCCCAACCATGATGCGTACACCTTTAGAAGTTGAGCTTTTGGTGACCTTATAACCTTTGGCACGCAGTTTGGCTGCTACAGCATCTGCATTGGCTTCATTCGCTGCCAGTGCCACCTGCACCATCCATTGCTTGTCCTCTTCACCTTCCAGTAACTTACGCGCCTGTTCAGCTTCTGCTTTCTTCTTGGCTTCTTCGGCTGCAGCCTTTTTCTTAGCTTCTTCAGCTTTACGCTTTTCGTCGGCCTTACGTTTTTCTTCGGCTGCTTTACGTTCAGCTTCTTTCTTTTCAGCCGCTTTACGCTCTTCCTCGGTTTTACGTTTTGCTTCAGCCGCCTTACGTTCTGCTTCGGCTTTTTGCTGTTGTTCTAACTTGCGTTTTTCTTCAGCGGCTTTACTTTCAGCAGCTTTACGCTCTGCTTCTTTCTTGGCTGCGTCAGTAGAACTATTGGCTTTTTGTTGTACCAGCTGCTGCTGGGCTAACTTTTTTTCTTGCACCGCTTTTTCTTCAGCCAGACGTTTCTGCTTGGCCTGTTCATCTTCCACCAGTTCTGGTGGAATATTATCGGAACTTTGCTGTCCCAGGCGGTGTGCATTCAGGGCAGCATATTCTTCAGCTGCTTTACGCGCAGCATCTGCTTCAGCCTGCTGTTGCATCGCTAAAAATTCGGCCGCACGCGCCTCCTGTTCTGCAACCGATTTTTCCCGGTCACGACGTTGCTGTTCAAGTAAACGCTTTTCTGTTTCCACATCGACCGTCAAAGAACTGAGCGAATGATTGCCTGTCTCTTTATTTTCAACTTCCGCAGCCTGTGCCGGATTTTGCTGACGGTCCTGATTGATTTCATCTTGGCCTTTCAGGAGTAATGCTGCCAATAAAACACCACCACCGAGTAAAACAACACCGCCCATCCAGCGCTGTTTGTTATTCATTGACATTCTTCCAAATACTCCCATACCGCTTCTAAGGTATGAAATGATCCACATACCAAAATCAGCTGATTATTATCTGTTTGATCCAGTGCTGATTTAAAAGCTAATTTTACATTGTCAAATTGTTCTACCGCCTCACCGTTTAAAGCATCAGCCAAAACTGTGACGTCTGCCGCACGTGGAACGGATAATGGTGCAATTTTCCACAATTGCACCGTGTCTTTCAATAACTTGACGACAGAATTTATATCTTTATCTGCCAGCATTGAAAATACACAAATGACTTCATTATATTTTTGATTGTAATTTAAATAATCTCGTAATTGTTTCAGTAGAAATTCGACCCCATGCGGGTTGTGTCCTGCATCAAAAATCACGGTTTTATTCTGGATTTGACGAACTTCAAAACGTCCCGGCAATTTTGCCGTTTGAATGCCTTGTGCAATTGCCTGTTGACTGACGTTTAATCCGCTCAGCAGAATGGCAGCCACGGCGGTAGAAATATTATCGAATGCCAGTGAACCTTTAGGGAGTTTTAAGGTCGTACCCGAAGAAGCAAAAGCCCAGCTTTGGCCATCTTCAAACGCTTCATAAAAATAATCCCGGTTGATTGCATACAAGGGCGCATTGCATTCTTGGGATTTATTTAGAATGGCTTGCGGGATCTGTTGCTGCCCACCAAATACCACGGGAATATCCGGGCGAATAATTCCGGCCTTTTCAAAAGCAATTTTCTCGATGGTGTCACCAAGCCAGTCAGTATGATCCAGACCAATATTGGTAATCACCGCCACATCCGGATTGACCACATTGACCACATCCAGACGGCCGCCTAAGCCAACTTCCAGCACCCAGACATCACAGCATTGATCTTTAAAAATCACAAAAGCAGCCAGTGTCGTGGCTTCAAAGAAAGACAGGCTCAAACCGCATTCGCGACGAGCCTGATCGACCTGAACAAAAGCATCAATCAGCAACTGATCTTCCACTTCAATGCCGCGCAATTTAACACGCTCATTGAAACGGTACACGTGGGGGGATTGATATAGCCCGACCTTGAAGCCTTGCGCATTCAGGATCGCGGCCAGCGTGGTGGTGGTCGAACCCTTACCATTGGTTCCTGCCACCGTCAGCACTTTGGCCTCTGGAGATGTCACGCCCAGCTTTTCAGCCACAGGAATAACCCGTTCCAGACCTAAATCAATACCCGTAACGTGAACATGGCTCCAATAATCGAGCCATGTATTTAAAGAATCTGTTGCTAAGGGTGCTGTGTTCAATGCAAATTCATCAACTTCGTAACGATACGATAAACTGTATCACGTAATGCATGACGGTGAACAATCTGATCGATTACCCCATGATCAAGCAAATATTCCGCGCGCTGGAACGGTTCTTCCAGTTTTTCACGTACAGTCTGTTCGATCACACGTTTACCGGCAAAGCCAATCATCGCTTTCGGTTCAGCAATATGTACATCACCCAGCATTGCCAATGATGCGGTCACACCGCCGTACACTGGATGAGTCAGTACCACGACATAAGGCAGACCTGCTTCTTTTAAACGCTGGATCGCAGCCGAAGTGCGCGCCATTTGCATCAGGGACAACATGCCTTCCTGCATACGTGCACCACCCGAAGCAGCAAAACAGATCAGGGGCTGACGGGTTTCAATCGCACGTTCTGCCGCCTGAACAAAGCGGTCACCGACCACTGTACCCATAGAACCGCCCATGAAGTCGAATTCAAACGCACAGGCAATCATCGGTACGCCTTTCAGCAAACCTTGAATTACCACCAATGCTTCGGTTTCACCAGTTTTCTTTTGTGCTTCCGCCATACGGTCTGGATAGGCTTTGCTATCGACAAATTTCAGCGGATCTTTGGCTATAAATTCCTGACCCAATTCTGTTTGCACCTGGTCAAAGAACCAGTTCAGACGTTCACGGGCTTTCATACGCAAATGTTCATCACATTGCGGACAGACATAAGCATTAAATGACATGGCAGTACGGGTCACCAATGCATGACATTCAGGGCACTCAATCGTAGGCTCGGTAAATGTCGCTTTATATGCCGTTTGCTCATCGGGTACCTGAATGCCCGGAACAGTACGCTCCGTCCATGGGGTCGATGGGCTCAGAATTTTGCCTGATTTCACTTGTTGACTCATACTAACTCATCGAGCGCTGCTCGAAGCTCCTTGACTTTATTCACCGTCGCAATAACGGCTTGTTCTGGTGCGAGCGTTGCAAACTGCTTTACAAACGCACTACCCACAATAACTGCATCGGCAGCAACACCCATCGCTTTCGCAGATGCAGCATCACTGATACCGAAACCTACGCCTACAGGAACATCAGTCACAGCTTTAATCTTTTGAATGCGTCCAGCGGCTTCAGAAACATCTAAAGTTGCTGCACCGGTCACGCCTTTCAGTGACACATAGTAAATAAAGCCGCTGGCCTGTTTTGCTACATGTTGAATACGTGCATCGGTTGAAGTCGGTGCCAGCAGGAAAATCTGATCCATGTCATATTTTTCCAGTACTTCACCCAGACTTTGTGCTTCTTCTGGTGGCAAGTCCACCAGCAACACACCGTCTACTCCACATTCATAGGCATAAGCCACAAACTTTTCATAGCCAATTACTTCAACCGGATTCAGATAACCCATCAGCACCACTGGTGTTTCGCGATCTTTCAAGCGAAATTCTTTCACCATGTGCAGGGCATCCAGGGTATTGGTTCCACCTGCCAGAGCACGTTCAGCAGCTAGTGCAATCACCGGCCCATCTGCCATCGGGTCCGAGAAAGGAAGTCCCAGCTCAATCACGTCGACACCCGCTTCCACCATCTCATGCAGCAAAGGCACTGTGACTTCTGGATGCGGATCACCCGCCATGACATAAGAAACTAAAGCTTTACGCTGTTGAGATTTAAGTTGTCCAAATCGTGTGGCTAAACGTGACATAGAGAGGTATTTTCCTTAACGTGTTTCAAACTTGAGGCATTGACTATGTAGAAATACAAGACATCGCATTGTAACGCTATTTTTTGTCCAATGAACAGTCTGCGATACCGACCTCGAGTACTTCATTTCCTGTGCGAAGATTTCAAAACAATTCGGAAGGGTCTATTTACGATTATTTTGATTTTTTTCACAATGATCAAAGATGCCTAATTTTGCTATTACCTAAAATCCTGAATATTTAGATAAACTTATTTTTATCATATAAAAATTAATAAAAATACAGATGTTAGCGCATTCATTTAAAGTTTTCTGAAATAGCAAAACCTGCTTTATACTAGTCCTATTCTCTTACTTTTTTATCTCCTATGCAGACTGATTCTGAGGCTACAGTGCAGGCACGCGCCATTGCACTGCTGCCGCTTATTGTATTTTTAACCATATTTTTGGGTAGCGGGATCTATCATTCCCTGATCGGAACCGAGTTCGCGTTCTATCAGGTGAAAGCGCCTGTGGCTGCCCTGCCTGCGATTATCTTGGCTGCATTAGTGTATCGCGGCAAACTCAACCAGGGCATTGAGGAATTCCTCAGAGGTGCCAGTCATCCGAACTTAATTCTGATGTTTATGGTGTTTATGCTGGCAGGTGCTTTTGCCAGCGTCAGTAGCGCCATTGGCAGCGTCGACGCCACCGTGCAGATGGGCTTGTCAGTGATTCCACCTACATTTATTCTGCCGATGTTATTTGTGATCTCGGCCTTTATTGCCACGGCGATGGGTACCTCCATGGGCACCATTGCAGCCTGTGCGCCGATCGCTTTTGGTTTCACCCAGGTGACCGATATTGACGTGATTTATGCGATTGGTGCGGTCGTCGGTGGTGCCATGTTCGGTGATAACCTGTCCATGATTTCAGACACCACCATTGCGGCGACCACCAGCCAACGCGTACAACTGCGTGACAAGTTCAGAGTCAATGTCTGGATTGCGGTTCCTGCATCGATCGTCACTATTCTGATTTACGTGTTGAGTACTGGCAGTAGCAATGCAGTGGAATACAAGGATTTTAACTGGCTTCTGGTCTTACCTTATATCGCCGTATTTATTTTGGCCTTTAGTCGTTTACACGTTCTGGCTGTGCTGTCCATTGGCGTGCTACTTTCCGGCTTGTTTGGCCTGTTTGCCACAGCTGAATTTGATCTGCTCAAACTGAATACTTCCATTTATGAGGGCTTTGTCGGCATGTTTGAAGTGGCGTTATTGTCGATGTTCCTGGGTGGCCTCTCGGCGATCATGCAACGAGAAGGCGGTTTACGCTGGCTGATTGAGCGCATTTATAGCTTGACCCGTCTGTTTAAAGTTGGGAAGCAACGTGCCGGCGAAATCGGGATTAGTTTTCTGGTGGTGTTTTCGAATATCTTTGTGGCCAATAATACCGTGGCGATTATTCTGTCGGGTGATATGGCGCGTGAAGTTGCCAAAGAATATGGCGTGGATCCCAAGCGTTCTGCAGCACTGATGGATATTTTTTCCTGCGTGGTACAAGGGTTGATTCCCTATGGCGCACAGTTACTACTGGCCTGTTCCATTGCAAAAATCTCACCGGTTGAACTGATTGGTGGTGTGTACTATTGCTGGATTCTGGCCATTTTTGCGATTGCGGCGATTGCGTTTAGATTCCCTCAAATCAAAGCCAACGCTTAACCTCACCATTTTCTTCAAATAAAAAAGCGACCGATACGGGTCGCTTTTTTTAGCTGCGCTGTTTGTGTAACTGCTTTCTGCGCTCTAATAATGTCTGTCCGGTGGCTGCCTTGTAAGCCCGTGCCAATGCCGACTGGTCAGAATAATCCAGCTGCTCGGCGATTTCGGTCAGACCTAATCCCTTCTGCAACAACAGCTCGCAACGTTTGATCCGCTGCTGTTCCAGCAGTTTTTTAAATGAAGTGCCATGGGTACTAAATAAGCGTTGCAAACTCCGTGTCGACATCAATAACTGCTGAGCAAGTTGTTCAACTTTAATCGCCTGATGCTGGGTTCGCAGCTGTTCAGCAATCATTTGCTGCGCCTGTTCCAAATGATTCTCAAGGGGCGGCTTGGCGGCAATCGCCTGTTCTGCCTGATGAACCAGCAACTGCAACAGCATCGGATCTGCCTGCTCAGACCCATGTGCCAGTCCTTGCAAATCCAGTTCTATGCCATAATAGTCCTGAGAAAATCTCACCTCACTGGCAAAAAACTTTTGATAATGAATTTTCGCCATATCAGGCGCATGAGCAAAACGCACACAATGTAGTAACAGTTGATGATCCTGCAAAATGACGCGTCCCAATTGCACCATCGCGGCCATGGTCAGCTCATTGAGCAGATTATATTTTTCATCCAGATAGACCCAAAATAATTCAATACTGTGTTCACGCTGCTTTAATTGCAAAGGTACAAACTCACTGCCATCAATCACCAGTCGTTGAAAACGCATGATATGGCGAATCATTTCCGCAACGCTGCTGCTGCGCGAAGCCATATAACCGAGCACACCAAAATGTTCTGGGCGAATGACCTGCACGATCTCGAAAATCAGTTGCGGACAGTTTAAATATTGCCGGGTTTTTAACAGAAGCTGATTTAATAATTCCAGCGGCACTTGCGTGGCAAAAGGCTGATCAATCAGGGTCGCAAGCGCTTCATGTACATCTTGCAGAAAGTCAGCTTCCAAAGGCTCAATTTGCAGACTGCGCAGATAAGTCGCCCAAAGCTGAATATAACCATTGGATATTTTAATTTCTTGCATGCGCGCTTCTCGATGCCTGCTTTAGTCTCAGCAGTTTTATTTTCATTTGGCATAAAATGTATAAAAATTGGCAAGCTCTGTCAAAACAATTACAGGATTCCCCGACATACTGTTCACATCGTCATAAAAAAGAACGTACAAGATGAATGCAGTATTAAAATCTTTGATAAAGCCCGTGGTCCGGACCCAGCTTGATTTTAAACTGGATGAAATTCCGCGCTACTGGTTTGGCGGTGATCCCTTTCTGACCCGCATGTTCGATGCCCTGAGCCTGACATTTCCTGATGGTGAGCGCTATTTTATTCAGAGTGTACGCCTGTTCCGCGAGCAAATCACAGACCCGGAACTACAGCAGCGTGTTGCAGATTTTATTCGTCAGGAAGCACAGCATGGCATTGCCCATGAAAAGATGAACCAGCTGATGCGCGAGCAAGGCATGCCCGTAGATCAGTTCATCCAGCGCCTCAATTACATGATGAATTACGACTTGAAAAACCGCTCACCTGAATACAATATTGCGGTGACTGCTGCTGCAGAGCATTTGACTGCGCTCATGGCCGAGACTTTTTTTGGACAGAAAGATACGTTAAGAGATGCCCATCCTTTTGTTCGTGCCATGTTTGCCTGGCATGCCATTGAAGAAATGGAACATCGTGATGTGGCTTTTGACGTGATGAAAGATGTGGCACAAACTCCAGAACTTCTGCGAAAATATAGCTTGGTGATTACTACCCTGCTCATGTTCAGCTTTACCATATACCGCGCCAACATCATGCTTAAACATGATGGATTCACACCATTACAACGTTTGCAAATGAATTTAAAAGGACTGCCCTGGTTTTTTGGCCGTAACGGGAAATTAACCCGTATGGGTACACAATATCGGGACTGGTTTAAACAAGACTTCCATCCTTCCCAGCATCCGGTAATTGCCCAATATGATGTCTGGGTAAAAACTCTAGCCGAAACCAATGATCCTATTCAGGCCGGTGAAGCCTTCTGGCAGGCAGCCAAAGATTAAGCTCAAATCAAAAAAGCCTTCAAAATTGAAGGCTTTTTTTAGGTCTTATGCCTGTACATTTACCACTTGGCATAATGCTGTTCAAGCAAGGCATATTCATTTAGTAAAATAATTTCCTGATCATCTTGCTGAATCGTTCCGGAAACCTTGGCTTGCCACTGACTAAACTGGCTCCCGACCAGACGCAGGTTGAGATTTTCATAACGGCGCCAGCCTGTGCTGACCATCAGATTCAATCTTTCATCCAGCGACTGAATCGTCCATTGGTTTTCCGATTCCTGCTGGAACAGCACATCGGCCAGTGGATAAATTTTTCCATTGACCCACAGACAGTTCTCGTTGCCAAAACTTTCATTCACGCCCGAAGCCAGATTAAGCCCAATCCGGTTATGGTTCACATCCCAGAAATTACAGGACAGCCAGAACCAGGCGGTTTCCGGGCGCAAAAAGCCGCAGGTATCATCTAATGAGGCAAAGCTGCGTTCATTAAACTGGATGGTTTGCCCCTGCTTGTTAATGAAAAAGCCTTCACAGCCCAAAGTGGTCAGTTTCTGGGTATAGGTCCAGCCGTTGATGCCGGTCGGACTGCACATACTCAGTGGATCGGTCCCGGCACAGAAAATTCGCGCACTGAGTTTAATCTCGCCATATTTGCTGACATTGATATAACGCACGCCGTTGGCATGCTGGATATCGATCTGAAAAGGTGACTTGTGAAAATAACTATGATTAAACAGCGGCTGTTCATCCAGTACCGTGTTACGTGACAGGGAATTAATCGCATTCCATTCCAGCACTTCATTGCTCATATGGTTATAGACATAGACAAAACCATGCCCTGCCCATGCGATATCGGCAATTGCCAGTCCAATCGTATAATGCTCGTGCTGAATACTACAGAATTTGAATTTTTTATATTTTAGATGCTTACGCCAGCCTGACAGCACATGACCATAAGGATTCTTGTATTGATATGCCTGATAGTCAATACTTTTTGGAAGCTCCTTGAAACGTCCATAACGCGGTTGTCCATTTGCCTGAATTAAATCCATTTAAGACATTCCATCTCAGTCAAAACTGCTTTTCCTTGGCAGTATTATGCCGATTATTAAATTTTGATAAAGATTTTTTTAAGTCACTCGTCGAATCATTCAGCTAGCCCTAAGTTTAATTCAATCGCAAACTGCTTTAAATCGTGAGATAAGTATTTTCCCAACGATTGCCACTGAAACTACCCTCTAACAGTTGTACGTAGCGACCATAAACCTGATCAATGGCAATATAGTCATCTACATCCAGCACACGGTCAGTATGCTGTTTTTGCCAGTGCCGGGCGAAGTAAGCTTTGCCGCGCTGTTTGGCCACCATGGCATTCTGTGCAACCACCAGCACATAACGATGCAACTCTCCCAACTCACGTGGATCATAACCACCCAGATTAATCAGCCAAAGTTTTTCATCGGATTGCTGTGGCTGTGCATCAGTAAATTGCAGCGCATACGACTTGCCCTCGAACTCCAGTCCGTTGATTTGCGCCCAGGCATCAATATGCAAGCCTTTCTGTTCCGCAAACCAGGCATTTTTCAATTGCGGATAGGTATCTTCCAGACTCTCTCCTATTGCCAAAACCACATCATGAACTTCTGTATTGGCACGGGCATGACGACCACCGAGCATTACAATAAACAGGCTGGGCATTACATTTCCTTGTTAGCGTCAATCTTTAAGATCATTTCATTGATGCTTGCCAGTATAGCGCAAAGCTATTTCATGATGATGTAGCCATCTGCCAAGGACAAATTTGCATCGTCAGCCTGACTGAATTTGCGCAAAACAGCATCAAGTCATTCGGTACCGATATACATCTCGAGAATCAGTTTAAGTCTGTGTCGGGCTCAAAAAACCATTTTCAGTGAATACAATTGGCTAGCGAATCATTTCCGATCATTTTCATCAGGATTTACAGCGATAGAGGATTATTTTTTTGTACAAAATACAAACACGGCTAAACCGCACAAATCTGTACAAATTTTCGCCCAAATTTCAATCTAAAGGCATATTTCGTTGACTGAAATGCGCTGAAAGACGATACTCTCAATGTTTTTATTTAAGCAAATCGGTTCAAAGAGGCTGGGCCAAAAGTTCGGTCCTCAGAAACTCAATCCAACGCAAGGGGCTATATATGGCTGGTGGAAAGTCAACTATCATTTACACACTGACCGACGAGGCGCCATTACTGGCGACTTATTCTCTGCTGCCGATCATTGAGACCTTTACTAAGCCAGCTGGCGTTGAGATCGTCAAAAGTGACATCTCTGTAGCTGTGCGCGTGCTCTCCGAATTTACAGATTACCTAAGCGAAGAGCAAAAGGTGCCTGACACTCTAGCTGAGCTAGGTCGTCTTACACAAGATCCAGACACGAACATTATCAAACTCCCAAATATCAGTGCTTCTGTTGGCCAGCTAACAGCGTGTATCAAGGAACTTCAGTCTAAAGGCTATGCAATCCCTGACTATCCTGAAAACCCGACCACTGAAGAAGAAAAAGCAATCAAGGCACGTTATAGCAAATGTCTTGGTTCAGCAGTAAACCCTGTTCTGCGTGAAGGTAACTCAGACCGTCGTGCGCCTGCTGCCGTTAAAAACTACGTGAAAAAACACCCGCACTCTATGAGCGAGTGGAAACAGTGGTCTCAAACTCACGTTTCACACATGGACGAAGGTGACTTCTACCACGGCGAAAAGTCAATGACTTTAGACCGCGCACGTGATGTGAAAATGGAATTGATCACCAAGTCTGGTAAAACCATTGTTCTTAAGCCAAAAGTTGCGCTTCAAGACGGCGAAATCATCGACTCAATGTTCATGAGCAAGAAAGCACTTTGCGACTTCTACGAGAAAGAACTTGAAGACTGTCGTGAAGCAGGCATTCTGTTCTCTTTACACGTTAAAGCAACCATGATGAAGGTGTCTCACCCAATCGTCTTTGGTCACTGTGTAAGAATCTACTACAAAGAAGCATTCGAAAAACATGGCAAGCTTTTTGATGAGCTTGGCATTAATGTCAATAACGGTATGGCCGGTCTTTACGAGAAAATCGAGACGCTTCCGACTTCTCAACGTGAAGAAATCATCCGTGACCTGCACGCTTGTCAAGAACACCGTCCAGCACTGGCGATGGTTGATTCAGCAAAAGGCATCACTAACTTCCACTCTCCTAACGACGTCATTGTAGATGCTTCTATGCCTGCCATGATCCGTGGTGGCGGTAAAATGTGGGGCGCTGATGGCAAACCTTACGACTGTAAAGCAGTTATGCCTGAATCTACATTCGCGCGTATTTACCAGGAAATGATCAATTTCTGTAAGTGGAATGGTAATTTTGATCCAAAAACCATGGGTACTGTACCGAACGTTGGTTTGATGGCACAAAAAGCTGAAGAATACGGTTCACATGACAAGACTTTCGAGATCTCTGAAGCCGGTGTTGCAAACATCGTTGATCTTGAAACTGGTGAAGTGTTGATGTCACAAAACGTGGAAGAAGGCGATATCTGGCGTATGTGTCAGGTGAAAGACGCACCGATCCGCGACTGGGTAAAACTTGCAGTTACTCGTGCACGCAACTCTGGCATGCCGGCAATCTTCTGGCTTGACCCGTACCGTCCACACGAAAACGAACTGATCAAGAAAGTTGAAAAATACCTGAAAGATCATGACACCACTGGTCTTGATATCCAGATCATGTCACAAGTACGTGCAATGCGTTATACGCTTGAACGTGTTGCTCGCGGTCTAGATACTATTTCTGTAACAGGTAACATCCTGCGTGACTACCTGACTGACTTGTTCCCGATCATGGAATTGGGTACATCTGCGAAAATGTTGTCAATCGTGCCATTAATGGCAGGTGGTGGCATGTACGAAACAGGTGCAGGCGGTTCTGCTCCTAAGCACGTACAGCAGTTAGTTGAAGAAAACCACTTACGTTGGGATTCACTCGGTGAATTCATGGCGTTGGCGGTATCTTTAGAAGAAATGGGTATTAAAGAAGGCAATGACGACATCAAGTTACTTGCTAAAACTTTAGACCAAGCGACTGGTAAATTGCTAGATAACGACAAGTCTCCTTCTCGTCGTACTGGCGAATTGGACAACCGTGGTAGCCATTTCTACCTGGCGAAATTCTGGGCTGAAGAACTTGCTGCTCAAGACGAAAATGCTGAATTGAAAGCGAAATTTGCACCACTTGCAAAAACTTTAGCTGAAAATGAAGAGAAAATCGTTGCTGAGCTTGCAGAAGTTCAAGGCAAATCAGTAGACATCGGCGGTTACTACGCAGTTGATCAAGAAAAAGTAAATGCAGTGATGCGTCCAAGTGCAACGTTGAATGCTGCTCTTGCTTCTATGTAATGAGTTAAAAAATCGATTTAACCTTAGGTTAAATTGATTAAAAAAACCGGCACTGACGTGCCGGTTTTTTTTATGTCCAATTCATGCAGCGCAATCACTGAAGCAATCCATTTTTTAAGCAGTTCTATGCAGTGTTATTTTCACAAGCTATCTTTTAAATCAAGAAGATAATTTTGAAGAGCAGATAAAAAGAAACAGGTTATTATTTTTCAGACAATAAAAAACCCCAAGACTGAATGTGATTGGGGTTTTTTAGAATTTTGGTCCCGAGGGTCGGACTCGAACCGACACGTCATCTCTGACAGCGGATTTTGAGTCCGCCGCGTCTACCAATTTCACCACCTCGGGAGTGGTTGAAAGGTATAATACGCGATTTCTCAGCACTGTCAACGCAGAATATTTTCATTTGTTTATTTTTAAAACAAATCGCATTTTTTCGTTTTAAAATCGAGCAATTCCCGCCATAAAAAAGAAAAAAGTTTATACTAGCCGCAGTTTTTTTAGCGTAAATCATCATGCAACTTTCTGATTTTAATTTTGATCTCCCCGATGAGCTGATTGCTCGCTACCCACTGGAAACACGCAGTGCCTCTCGCCTGTTGCACCTCGATGCCCAAGGTCAATATCATGACCATCAATTTACCGACATTCTGGA
Source organism: Acinetobacter lwoffii (assembly GCA_002332985.1). Classification (GTDB taxonomy): domain Bacteria; phylum Pseudomonadota; class Gammaproteobacteria; order Pseudomonadales; family Moraxellaceae; genus Acinetobacter; species Acinetobacter lwoffii_N. The sequence goes on from DDAT01000015.1 coordinate 21,645, forward strand.
TTTACTTGAAGACGGCGACTTGTTGGTATTGAACGACACTAAAGTCATGAAGGCCCGTTTAAAAGGTAAACGTGCTTCAGGCGGTGCGGTAGAAGTGCTGGTTGAGCGTATGCAAGATCGCTTTATTGCCTATTGTCATATTAAGGCCAGCAACACCCCAAAAGCCGGTGCAGAACTTTTTATTGGCCCGGATGCAGTGAAAGTGACCGTACAAGGCCGTCATGAAAATCTGTTTATTGTAGAATTTTCACAACCAATTCTCGATGTGCTGGATCAATACGGCGCCTTGCCGATTCCGCCTTATTTCAACCGTGAAGCGGAAGAGATTGATACTGAACGTTATCAAACCGTGTTTAATGACCCAACCAAACTGGCCAGCGTTGCAGCACCTACTGCCAGCCTGCATTTTGATGCCGATCTGTTGGCAAAACTGGAAGCCAAAGGGATTCAAAAAACCTTTGTGACCCTGCATGTCGGCGCAGGTACTTTCCTGCCAGTGCGTACCGATGATATTCAAAATCACATCATGCACAGCGAATGGTGCGATGTCCCTGAAACTGCGGTCGAGATGATTCGCCAGACCAAAGCGCGTGGCAATCAAGTCATTTCTGTAGGCACAACTGCCACCCGTGCAGTCGAAAGTGCAGCACAAGCACATAACGGTGAACTGGCAGCCTGGACAGGTGATACCCAGATTTTCATCTATCCAGGTTATCAGTTTAAAGTGGTCGATCGTTTGATCACTAACTTCCATTTACCAGAATCGACCCTGTTAATGCTGGTGTCTGCCTTGTCCAATCGTGACAATATTCTCAATGCTTATAAGCATGCAGTAGACAGCCAGTATCGCTTCTTCAGTTATGGCGATGCCATGCTGATTGATCAGGCGAAATAAGCGAGAACCATTGCCCATGCCGATCGAGTCTGTACAACAGTCCATTCATATTCGCCGCAAGAAAAATGCAGTGGTGTTTCAAAATATCGCTCGGCTTTGGGATCTGGGTCAACAGGCCAAAACGCATCAGCAATTGCTGGATGGGCTGCATCCCTGGAATGGCCCGATTACGCTCAAGTTTGAAAATAACCTGCCGCTTGCGCTTGCCGGAATTGGGCTTTTTCTGATTGGCAGCATTTTTATTGCGCCGGGAAATATCTGGATTCAGGGCAGTGTTTTTCTCGGCTGTCTCTGTATCTTCTGGGCCTATATTTGCTATGAACAGCAGCAGCCCTTAGAGGAAGTCATTGCTTTTCTGGAAGAACAGGCACTGGCCAAAAAATATCAGCTTGCCTTTCAAAAACAGCCACTGCATATTTCCATGCCACTCAATCCCCTGCACTTTATCCGGCATTTAAAACAATTATTTCCAGTATTCAATCAAGGTTCGTTGAGTAATGAGATTCAGCGTTATGCCAGCACGGTCTGGGAAGATGAAAATGGCCAGCAACATCAGGTGCTACTGTTCCAATACCACTATATTGATGAAGTACAGGCCCGAAATAAGGAAGGTCAGCCAGTCAAACTGATGCAGGTCCATAAAGACCTGTGGGGCGTATTTGTGTTTGATATCCAGATTCAGGGACTGGCCGTTACGACTTCCAGAAAGAAATTTTATTATCCTTATAGCCATCCCTGGCACAGCAGCGATATTCGCACCAACCAGAGATTAAGCTTTTATGGCAGTGATCCGCTGCAAACTGCCAAATTACTCAGTCCGGGTTTTGTGCTGCGACTGGCCGAATTTTTTGAACAGCGTCAGGGTGATTTACTGTTTCACCCAGAAAATAAGATGCTGTGCTATCTAGGGCCCCATGATTTATTTCAGGTATCGAGCAAGCAGCAGAATATTAGCGATATTTCCACATTGCGCGGCCACCTGAGAACGTTTAAATTAAAACAGCTCGAAAACTTACAACATGATCTGCTGCAGTTTTTAAAATAAATTTTTCGCATCATTTTTAAAATATAGATATAGCTTGGGGAGATCTCGGATGGGATTTTTGATTTTATGTTTGATCATTGTGGCGCTGATTGTCACGATTATCATGATCCGCAACAGTATTGTCCGTCATCACAACGCCACGATTCGCGCCTGGTCGGATGTCGCCAGTTATGAACGGCAAAAACTGAAAATTCTGGATGGGCTGCAACCGCTGGTCGAGCAATACTCGAGTTTTGAAAAAGGCACGCTAGAAAAAGTCACCGAACTGCGTCAGAACATCATGAACCTGAATATCAAGGATGCCGATATTGGACAATTACAACGCATTGAAAGTCTGAACAAACAGTTAATGCATAGCCTGAATGTCGTGATTGAAAATTATCCGGAACTGAAAGCCAATGACATCTATCTGAAAATGATGGCTGAAATTGAAGAACAGAATGAAAATGTCGGTGCGGCGATTACCATTTATAATCGCAATGTCGAGCTGTTTAACAACCAGATCCAGATTTTTCCGCACAACATCATTAATAATATGTTACTCAGAAAAAAAGTGGTACGTCCATTCCGTGATCAAAGCGTGACACAGAATTTTGATTACCGTCCGAACTTTCACTGAGTGAACAACAAGATCTGATAAAATTTTGCATCCTTGGCGCATTAACTTATTATAAAAATAGCCAAGGATGCGGCTGTACCTATCTAAAACTTATAATATAAAGAATAAAAATTATGCTGGATTATTTAGAGCACTTGCAACAGACGCTGGTCGAGGAATTTTATCGGTTATACGACCATTATCAGGATGATCAAATCTATGCCTGTAGTCTGGTCTTTGACGAATTTTTACTGCTGGATGATCTGGCCATTTCGACTGAACGCAGTATTTTTAAAGATCCGGAATATCTTCAGCAATATCTGGCGGAACAGGATCGCTGGAATGTCCGGAAATGGCGTTATCGGGCACATGCTTCGCTCGACTCAGGACTTATCCCCTTTAAAACCTTGCTGGCCGATTATTTTAAAACCCAGCATAGCTTTGGCCATCCGGTATTGGCACAGCAAAAACAGCTGCACGCGACGCATCTGGATTTATTGCTGGATAGTTTTAAACAGGCCAAACAGCGCCTTTCTGAAAGCTATGGTCTGGATCTGGGTAGCATCCTGTTTTTCATGAGCCTACCCACCCAAGTCGAATTTGAATGCCAATCTGCGCAGACCCTGAATCCTGAGCACATTCATTTACAGGAATTTGTACCATCCAGACAAACTACTCATTTACCTGCCATACAGAAACGCTTGAAACTCTCGCAAAACGACAAAGATATCTTGATTGATCTAGAGCAGATGCTGGTGATGGAGCCTTATGACTATTTGCAAGTGGCACAAGATGCCTATTTGCTGACCTTGGAATCCTACTTTGTCGATAGCAATATTTATATCCAGAAACTGATCCAGCATATCGCTGCAATGGCCTCTGAGCCGGATGGCAGCTGCGCCCTTAGCCGGGAAGATATCCAGCAGCGCTTGCAGCAGTTTTCTGCCCATCCGCCAATATCTCCGGATGTTCTCTAGCTTCAGCGATAAATAAAATTACAGAGCGAATGCTCTACAATGCTGGCGTTTAGTGTAAGAATCAAGGAAAATAGCGCCCTTTAGCTATAACAATCAGCGAACTGTTTTTTCGCCTTGATGTGGAACTCCTATGAAGTTTGAAAAATTAGGTCAGTCGGGCCGTGCCCGTCGTGGTCGTTTAACGCTTGAACATGGTGTGGTGGAAACCCCGATGTTCATGCCTGTGGGTACGTATGGTACGGTCAAGGGCCTGTTGCCACGCGACATTAAAGAGATCAAATCTCAAGTCATTCTGGGCAATACTTTCCATTTGTATCTACGTCCAGGACTGGATGTAATTCGTGAACATGGCGGCCTGCACGGATTTATGAAATGGAATAGTCCCATTTTGACCGATTCAGGCGGCTTCCAGGTCTTCAGTCTGGGCGCAATGCGTAAAATTAAAGAAGAAGGTGTGACCTTCCGCTCGCCGATTGATGGTTCAAAAGTATTTTTATCTCCTGAAATTTCAATGGATATTCAGCATACGCTGAATTCTGACATTGTAATGATTTTTGATGAATGTACCCCGTACCCTGCGACGCATGAAGAAGCACAAAAATCTTTGCAACTTTCTCTACGCTGGGCCAAACGCTGTAAAACCCAGCATCATGACGTGCTGAAAAACCGTAATGCGCTGTTCGGCATTATTCAAGGCGGCATGTATGAAGATTTACGTGATGAATCTTTAAAAGGCCTGCTTGAAATCGACTTTGATGGTTATGCGATTGGCGGCCTGTCCGTGGGCGAACCAAAAGAAGAAATGATCAAGGTTCTGGATTATCTTCCAGAGAAAATGCCTGCAGACAAACCGCGTTATTTGATGGGTGTCGGCAAGCCTGAAGATATTGTGGAAGCGGTGCGTCGTGGTGTCGATATGTTTGACTGCGTGATGCCAACCCGGAATGCACGTAATGGTCACTATTTTGTGACAGACGGCTTGGTGCGAATCCGTAACAGTAAATACCGTCATGACCAAAGCCCACTCGATCCGCATTGCGACTGCTATACCTGCCAGAACTTTACCCGTGCCTATTTATTCCATCTTGAGAAATGTGGGGAAATGCTCGGCTCTATGCTCGGTACGATTCATAATCTGCGCTATTACCTGCGTTTGACTGAAACAATGCGTGATGCATTAGACAACGGTACATTTGACGAATTTGTTCATGACTTTTATGCCCGCCGTGGCCTGGAAGTGCCACCTTGTCCGCAAGATTAATCCATCAGCATTTGCGCTGAGGAAAAAGACAATGTAAATTGCAAGAATATGTCAATTTATTATCGAGTTGATCACCAGTTTTTTATTTTAGGAAAATGTAATGAGCCTTTTTATTTCGACTGCTCACGCTGCAGGTGAAGCTGCACAACAACCAAGCATGATGGCGAACCTTTTGATGATTGCTGTTTTTATTGCAATCTTCTATTTCTTGATCTGGCGTCCTCAATCTAAACGTGCCAAAGAACACCGTGCTTTGGTCGACAGCCTTGGCGTTGGCAGTGAAGTGGTATTTGCAGGCGGATTAATGGGCAAAATCACCAAGATTGAAGGTGACTTCGCAGTGGTTGAATTGAGCCGTGGTGTAGAAGTCAAAGTTCAACGTGCAAGTGTGATTTCAGTCCTCCCTGAAGGCACTTTAAATAACCTTTAATCAAAAATAGTCGTGCCCTCGCACGACTTTTTCATTTTAAGAAGAAAACGAATGCGTTACCCAGCATGGAAATATGTACTGATCCTGGTTGTCCTGGTGATCAGTACCTTATATGCCCTGCCAAGTTTGTATCCAGATGAACCTGCTGTACAGATTTCGGGTGCCAAAGCCGGTACTCAAATTGATGCAAGCATCGTACAAAAAGCAGAGCAAATTTTAAAAACTGAAAATATTGCCACCCATGACAATAGCTTTGGCAACAATGCAGCCTTATTACGTGTAGATTCAAGTGAATCACAGCTTAAAGCCAAAGAGGCTTTACGTCGTGGTTTAGGTGATGATTACGTGGTTGCACTGAACCTTGCCCCGACCACCCCAGAATGGCTGCAAAAAATTGGTGCCAAACCAATGAAGCTTGGCCTGGATTTACGTGGTGGTGTTCACTTCTTGCTTGAAGTAGATATGGACAAGGCCATTTCCCAGCGTATGGAAACCTCTGCGACGGATCTACGTCGTCAGTTGCGTGATAACAACCTGAAATTTAATAGCCTAAATTTAAGCAACAACACCATTGTGATGCAGTTTGCCAACAATGATGACCGTTCTGCAACGATGGACTTCTTGCGCCGTAATGGCAATGAGTTTACCCAGCAGGCTGTTGCGACCGAAACCGGTTCGACTTTACGTTTGAACTATACTGATGTGCGTAAGCAAGAAATTGAATCTTATGCAGTCAACCAGAACTTGACCACTTTACGTAACCGTATTAACGAGTTAGGTGTGGCAGAAGCACTGGTTCAAACCCAGGGCAGCAACCGTATTGTGGTTGAGCTTCCGGGTGTACAGGATACCGCTGAAGCGAAACGTGTCTTGGGTCGTACCGCAAACCTCGAGTTCCGTCTGGTGTCTGACCAGAATGATCAATACATTGATCCATATACTGGTCAGGCAACGGGTGCATTGCCACCAGGCACAGAAGTATTTGCTTATGAATCACTGGACAGTGGTCGTCAGCTCCTCTTAAACCGTAACCGCATTTTAACCGGTGAACGTGTTCAGAATGCATCAAGTGGCTTTAGCCAGGACACAGGCGGTGCCGAGGTTAACATTACCTTGGACAGCGCAGGCGGCAAACTGATGTCGGATGCCACCCGTAATGCGGTCGGCAAACGTATGGCTGTCTTGTTCATCGAGAACAAACAGCGCATTAATTATGTGGAAGACCCTGCGACCGGCACTCAGACTGAAGTTCGTACACCATATACTGAGTCTGTAGTAATTAACGCTGCAACCATTCAGGCAGTACTGGGCTCTCAGTTCCGTATTACCGGTCTGGACTCACCGCAAGAAGCTGCTGAACTTGCCTTGATGCTGCGTGCAGGTGCGTTGGCTGCACCAATGTATTTTGTTGAAGAACGTGTAATTGGTCCAAGTCTGGGTCAAGAGAACATCGACAAAGGTGTACTTTCAACTCAGATCGGTTTCCTTCTGGTTGCCATCTGGATGGTGGTGTTCTTCCGTGTGTTTGGTGTGATTGCCAACTTTGCACTGGTCTTTAACCTGGCGATGATTCTGACAGTCATGTCTTGGATTGGCGCTTCCCTTACCCTTCCGGGTATTGCCGGTATCGTCATTACCATCGGTATGGCGGTCGATGCCAACGTACTGATCTGTGAACGAATACGGGAAGAAATGAAATGGGGAGCTTCGCCAAAACAGGCGATTGTGGCCGGTTATGATCGTGCCTATAACACCATTTTCGACTCGAACTTGACCACATTCCTGGTGGCGTTCATTCTGTTCGCGATTGGTACAGGTCCGATCAAAGGCTTTGCCGTAACCCTGATGATTGGTATTGTCTGCTCGATGTTTACTGCCATTACAGTAACGCGTGCCGTGGTACAGCTCATTTATGGCAAAAAACGTAACTTGAAAAAGTTGAGCATTTAAGGAGATCACTGATGACTGAAAATACTCAACTGAATCAAAAACAGTACGGTCGCCCGGAAGACGAACGCATTATTCCGTTTATGAAGATTGCGATGCCTGCGGCATTGTTTTCAATCATCCTAACCGTTGCGAGTATCTTCTTTATTGCCACCAAAGGCCTGAACCTTGGTTTGGACTTTACCGGTGGTGTGGCAGCCGAACTCAACTATACCAATCCGGTCAAACCTGAAGATGTCTCCCAGGCATTGAACCAGGCAGGCTTTAATGATGCTGTGGTTCAGACTTTAGGTTCTGAACGTGACCTGATGGTGCGTATGCCGGTTCAGGAAGATATCGAAGCTGAAGACCTGACCAAAGCTGTTACAGCCGCAGTTCAACTGCCAAATAATGCGGCAGAAGTACCGAAGGTCGATGTCGTCGGTGGCCAGGTCGGTAATGAGCTCTATGTCCGTTCTGGCGGTGCTGTGGCACTTGCGCTCCTGCTGATGCTGGTCTATGTCACCATCCGCTTTGAGGTCAAGCTGGCTATGGGTGCAGTATTGTCACTGTTCCATGATATCGTCGTTACCCTCGGGATTTTTGCGATGATGCAGTGGCCATTTGACCTGACTGTACTTGCAGCACTCCTTGCAATCATCGGTTTCTCACTGAACGATAATATCGTGGTCTCTGACCGTATCCGTGAGAACTTCCGTAAGATTCGTGGTGCAGAACCGGTCGAAATCATTAACATTGCCCTGACTGAAACGCTGCGTCGTACCATTCATACCTCTATGACCTTATTGCTGGTGGTGCTTGCCATGATGCTGATGGGCGGCGATGGTCTGAAATGGTTCTCGATCGCGATGTTTGTTGGTGTCTTTGTCGGGACCTATTCGTCCATCTATATCGGTACGGCCTTTGCCTTGTGGCGTGGTCTAAACCGTCAGGACTTTATTGTTCAGGTGAAACCAGAATTTGAAGACGAGAACCAGATTCCATAATCTGTTCTGTTTCATGTTCATCGTTCAGCCCGTCTTATGATGGGCTGAATTATTTCTGCCTTTTGAATATGTGGCAGCGGGAATAATCGCAATGACTGGATGGATTTTCTCAATATCAGTTTTCTGGAAAACCACCTTTCTGCTTTCATCCAGACTTTGAAATTCATAATGATCCTGAGTTTCACTGACCAGTTGCAAAATGAGCTGCAAGCCATTGAGCAGATACACACAGAGTATGCCTGCAGTGGATAACTCGGCCTGTTTGTCACAAACCAGCCACCAGCCCGGTTTTAAGCTGGGAAAATAATACGGCCCTGCTACCCAAATCGCATAATGCTGTGCTTGCAGATGAAAAATATCCTGATTGAATGAGAGCGCTGAATCCAGGGAGATAAGTGCAAATGCCTGCTGTTCTATTACCTGCATTTGAAACAGAGTACCTTGCGCTGGAACTGGAGCTAATTCAACTTTTGGTTCAGCCGACTGATCTAGAATGAGCACATCTAGACCCAGTTGTTGTTCCAACTCCCTTGCTGCTTTCTCGCCGATCTGGCGTTTGCTATTCAGCAATTGCGCAATATATGAGGCTGACAAGCCGAAATGTTCACAGATCTCTTTGCCGGTTTTAAATTGCTGCGTCTCGATCAGCAAATCAATCACCTTGGCCAGATTATTTCGTCTACGTTCAAATATTTCGGTCGCGCTCATTTTGGTTTGCTGGTCTAATTTTTATGCATGTGATTCAAATACCTTACAATAAAAAAGCCCGCAATTGAATTGCAGGCTTTTTAAACTTAGGTAACAGGAATTAAGTACCCTGTACCAGACGACGCGCGCTGATAATTCCCGGTTGCTGCTCAAGACGGGCCAGCAGCTTGGAAAGTTGTGCCAGACCTTTGACTTCAATCAGCAGCTTCATATTGGCAATACCATCCGCTTCCGAAATGGTATTCACCTGACGGATATTGATCTGATCCGAGAAAATCACTTGCGTGAGATCTTTGAGCAAACCGCGTCGATCATAAGCTTCCACCACAATCTGTACGCTCTGACCACGAGTCGGCTGCATTTCCCAATCGGCTTCTACCGCACGCTCAGGCTCTTGGGTGATCATGCGCACATAGTCCGGACAGGCCACCTTATGAATGCTCACTCCACGATTCAGAGTGATATAGCCAGCGATCGATTCACCATGCACCGGTTGGCAACATTGCGCGACATGCAGTTCCACGTTATCTAAACCGTCGATCAGAATCCCGTGCGCTGACAGTGTATGACTGGCACGCGGGTTCAAGGCAGGTTTCAGCACCAGCTCAGGCTCGTCCTGATCCAGATGCATGTGACGGTTCACCTGATTAATCAGGGCATGCAGGCTGATATCACCATTGACCAGATTCACCAGAATGTCATCACCGGTTTTGACATTGAAGTGGTTGCAATAATCACTCAGATCAATCGATTTCGGATGAATTGCCAGACGTGACAATTCTTTGTTCAGTACTTCACGGCCGACTTCCAGGTTCTTGCTACGATCCTGCTGACGGAACCAGTGACGCAGCTTGTCCCGCGCACGGGCAGTCTTGATATAACCTAATGAATTGACCAACCAGTCCCGATTCGGTTCCCGGTCTTTTTTGGTCAAAATCTCGACCTGCTCACCTGTTTTCAGGGTATAAGTGAGTGGCACATAGCGCTGATTCACCCGTGCGGCATAGCACTTGTTCCCGACCTCGGTATGCACATGATAAGCAAAGTCGAGTACGGTCGAATCACGTGGTAGCTCTTTGATATCGCCATCACGACTAAACACATAGATCTTTTCGAAGCCTTCAAAATCTTGAATATGCTCAAAATTCTCTATTTCATCTTCAGATTCTTTATGTGCACTGCTTTCATTACGTTCTTGATAATGCTCAAGTACCGCACGTAAGGAATGCAGACGATGGTTAAAGGAGCGATCTGTGGTTTTCGCGCCTTCTTTATAATTAAAGTGTGAACACACCCCAAGTTCAGCTTCGTCATGCATTGCATGAGTACGAATCTGCACTTCAAGTGACTTATTCTCGGCAATCACCGCAGTATGTAAAGAACGATAACCATTGGCTTTCGGATTGGTAATATAGTCATCAAACTGATGCGGAATGTGGCGCCAGATCTGATGCACAATACCTAAAGTGTGGTAACACTCCGGTACACTTTTCACCAGTACCCGTAGCGCACGAATATCATAGAGCTGGTCAAAGCTCAGGTTCTTGCTTTTCATTTTTCGATAAATCGAATAAATGTGTTTCACCCGGCCATTAATTTCAGCTTCGATGCCATGCTCAGCCAATTCATTGCGTAATTTATCAATCACAAACTGAATATACTGTTCACGCTCCAGACGCTTTTCATTCAGTAAGGAAGCAATTTCTTTATAACGTTCCGGCGCAAGATAACGGAACGCCAGATCTTCCAGCTCCCATTTCAGCTGGGCAATACCTAAACGGTGTGCCAGTGGCGAGTAAATGGTCAGAATTTCTCGGGCCACCCGTTCCTGACGCTCACGCGAGGAATTGGCCAGTTCACGCAAGGCATAGGTACGTTCGGCCAGCTTGACCAGAACGACACGTACATCTTCGGTGACCGAGATCAGCATTTTGTAAATGCCAGACAGATGTTCACGCTGGTTATTATTGAAATGATCTTCCAGGCGTTTATTTTTTTCGATCAGCTCAGACAGCTTACCCATGGCAAGCGTACCTTTGACCAGGCTATGCACCTGTTCGCCGAACTGTTCCAATACTTCACTGAGTGGCATGACGCCTTCACGAACAGCACGATACAGCATGGCTGCGGACAAAGTATCTTCATCGACATGCAGATGAGCCAGAATATCCGCCATCTCAATACCGGTATAAAAGGTATTGGAGCGGTGCTGAACCGTACTTTGCAGCTCTCTTTCTAATGTTAAGTGGGCGACTTCTTCGAGCTGCGTTAAAGGTGCGCCATCTAATATGCCACGAACCCGATCCAACCATTCAGTCAGATCCTGGTGTGCTTGTTCGGCATGTTCTACAGTCGTCTCCTGTGACAACTCATTGAGTCGTCCAGGGAGTTGCTCACGTACTGTGACCATACCCGTCTCCTACTTTTAAAAACATCATTTCTTTAATCGTTTATTTGATTTTCTTTTTCGAACAATGCGATTGATTCAACATGTCCAGTATGTGTAAACATATCCATCACGCCCGCTTGGGTGAGACGATAGCCCTGTTGTACCAAGAGTCCTGCATCTCTGGCGAGTGTCGCAGGATTACATGACACATAAACGATTCTTTTAGCTCCAAACTGAGGGATATAATGCATGACTTCTTCTGCCCCGGCACGTGGCGGGTCGATTAATAATGCATCAAAACCTTGATTTGCCCAAGTGTGGTGCGAGAAATCTTTGGTTAAATCTTGTGAATAGAACGCTATTTGTGCAATACCATTGTTCTTGGCATTTTCCGCACCACGTCGAACCATTTCATCACTTCCCTCGACCGCAATCACCTGACCCGACGCACCAACCCAGCGCGCCAGCGGTAAAGAAAAGTTTCCTAATCCACAAAACAGATCCAGAACCCGTTCACCCTGTTGTAGCTGAAGCAAATCACATGCCAATCGTACCATTTGCGGATTAATGCTTGAATTTACCTGGGTAAAGTCCAGAGGATTAAAGCCGAATTTCACATCAAAGTCATCAAGACCATAGTGTAAGCGTGCAGATGCTTCTGGATCATCTATCCGCGAGAGCGTTTCTTTGCCAGCAGGCTGCAAATACAGTTGCCAGCCTTTCTGTAACGTAAATTCGCGCAATTGGTTGACATCACCGGCAGATAATTTTGCAGTTTCACGCACCAGCAGTGCAATGTCCTGATCCCCCATGGCCAATTCTATATGACCGATGTCGGCCTTACCATTGAGACCTTGCAGCAATTGTTTAAGACGTGTAACCGAGCCAAACTCGCGATCCAAGATCATACAGCGATCAATCGGCGTAAGTTTGTTGGACTGATTTTCACGAAAACCCACCACCAGCTGATCCTTGGAAGGCAGATAACGCACCCCGATTCGGGCTTTACGGCGATAATCTTCACGTTGTGAACGTAAAGGCGGTAGCCATTGATCAGGCTGGATTCCGGCAAAATGCTGAAGATGTGATTTCAGCACATTCTGTTTCAGTTCAATCTGCGCATCCGCAGCGATATGCTGCATATTACAGCCACCACAAACGCCAAAATGCGGACACACCGGCTTCACGCGAATCTCGGAAGCGTCGCTCAACAATTCAAGACTGTCGGCTTCTTCGAGTTTCTTAACTTCTCGGGTAATACGGGCACGCACGGTTTCACCCGGCAAGGCATAACGGATAAAGACTTTCTTGCCATGTTTATGCTGCGGATGATCCGGATGTGAACCATAGTGAGCAATGCCACGTCCCTCATGCGATAGTGACTCAACCTGAAAAATGTACTCGGGTTGCTGGGTAGGACGTGCTTGTGCTCGATGTTTCATGAAAACCTAGGGTGTGGAGATGGGAAAATCAAATTGGGTAAATTCAGTTCGTTGCGAAGTCTCACGCCAAACTGATAAAAAGTCCGCATGCTGCGGTTGAGTATGCAAATATTGAATCGTGCTTTGCATCAAATGCTGATAATCCGGCAATAACAGTTGGCCTTTTAACAGCAACCAGCGGATATACACCAGCCAGGTATTCAGGACATCACCTTCACAATAAGACGTCAGTTCGGTCCATTGCTGATTGCGGACATATTCCGGAACCCGATAGGCTCCGTCACCGCGCTTGCCTGGATAACCCAGCAAATGTGCCACATCATCCAGCTTCTGGAAATGACGGGCATGAAACATGGCCATCACATCCATCAGGTCAACATGACGATGATGGTAACGATTCTGGTAGTTATTATAACGCTTTTGCGTATCAATTTCGCCCTGATCGAACAGACTCGGTGCAGAGAGTCCATGATACATGGCGCGGTATAAAATCACTGGTAAATCAAACTGTGAGCCGTTCCAGCTGACCAGAGTTGGATGGCGCTTGTCAAAAATGGACAAGAATTTTTTCAAAATTTCTGCTTCGGAATGCTGTTCCCGGCTAAAGGAAAACAGCTTCATGCCCTGCTCATCCATCCATAACCCGGAAATACAGACGATTTCATGCAGTGGTAAACGCTGAAAATCCGAGCCTGATTCCTGACGGCGTAATTTGGTCAGGGCCTGATCCAGATCTGCCTCGGGCAGGTCCAGACCAAACAGATGCGCGCCTGATTTGAGATCGGTTTGGGTTTCAATATCGAAAGTTAAAACAGGCAGGCGCATAAAACAGTGCTCAAATAATTATTCAGGATCTTGTACAGAGAATAACCCTGTAGACAAGTAACGGTCACCACGGTCACAGATAATACACACAATCACTGCATCCGGATGTTCTTCCGCCAGTTTAATCGAGGCCCACACTGCACCACCGGAAGAGGTTCCGGCACTGATGCCTTCTTTTTGTGCCAGCTTGCGCATGGTTTTTTCAGCTTCGATTTGTGGAATATCAATAATGCGATCCACACGGCTGCGGTCGAAAATGGTTGGCAGATATTCTTCTGGCCAGCGACGGATTCCGGCAATACTTGAACCATCAGATGGCTGTAAACCAACGATCTGAATATCAGGATTCATTTCTTTTAGGTATTTTGACACACCCATAATGGTACCGGTGGTACCCATTGAGCTGACAAAATGGGTAATCTTGCCACCGGTTTGCTGCCAGATTTCTGGACCCGTGGTCAGGTAATGCGCTTCGACATTATCCGGATTTCCAAACTGATTCAGCACCAGCCCCACACCATCATTCTGCATTTGAGCAGCAAGATCACGTGCACCTTCCATGCCCTGCTCTTTGGTCACTTCAATCAGCTCGGCACCATAAGCACGCATCGCATCCTTACGTTCCTGACTCATGTTGTTCGGCATGATCAGCTTCATTTTATAGCCACGCATTGCTGCGACCATCGCCAATGCAATCCCCGTATTTCCGCTCGTTGCCTCAATCAGGGTGTCACCCGGTTTGATCTGCCCACGCTTCTCGGCCTGCATGATCATATTATAGGCCGGACGGTCTTTGACCGAACCTGCCGGGTTATTGCCTTCGAGTTTCGCGAGTACTGTAGCTTGAGTGTGACTTGCCAGACGCTGTAAACGCACCAGCGGCGTTTTGCCTACATAATGGTCTAACAAAAATTCATCTGCTTGAAAATCAGGGATGGTATTACTCATTATTTGCACCTATATCGAGGTGCGGCTATTGTATGAAAAAATGCTTTTCCCTGCACCCATTTAGCAAGGCTTTTTCAGAAAGCTCACTAAAACTCACACACTATCAAGTCATAAACTACATTTCCCGATAATTTAGCCAGGTGAAGCAGCTCGCTAATGAAGATGAAAATACTATTTCAGTCTGGCACTTTTACAGATTGAAATTTCGTGCGTCTTAGTCTTGCTGTACCTGAGCAAAATTAACTGAAATCTCTTGTATTTTTAACTGCTAATCCGAAGCTTTATAAAAATTATGCTTAAATTTTAACTGTCGATTTAAAGCATGCTAATATGCCAGGCATAAAGAAAATACTGCTTAAATCATGTCAACGATCAACAAAAAGCTGTTTAAACGCCTACACTTAAATCATGCCTATGGACAGCTGATTGCGCTGATTTTTGTGCCAATTACCATTTTGGCCTGTGTCGGTGCCATGCTGGTGTTGACTGAAACCTCGAATGCCGCACGTGCCCAGCAGAAGCAGATGGCCATTGCGATTCTGACCCGCTTTCAAGGCACTTCAGAATATGCACTGGATATCTTAAACCTGTATCCATGGCAATATGACCAGGCCCACAACGCCATGCAGAACATGCTGAATGAAAAACATCTGGTTCGGGCAGCAGTTCTGGATGAAAATGGCAAGAGCCGTTTGGGCATTGGTTTTCAGGAACAGGCGCCTTGGCCAGAATTTGAGAAAAGCGGCAATTTTGTTGGTCCGATTCTGCATCAAGATAATCATATCTATGCCATTAAAGTGAATGAAAACACTTTTTCTACCGGCTGGCTGGCGATCGAACTGGATAACCAGCCGCTAGCAATTGCCCGTTACCGAGTACTGATCGTACTGATTGCGACCGGATTACTGACCTTATTATTGTTATTACTTTGCTTGAATTTCTACTCACGGCGCTGGATCGCCCCAATGTATGAGATTCGCATGCAATTGCAACGCCTGAATGCCGATACCCTCGGCCAGCATATGGTGATTAACAGCACCGGCGAGCTGCGTTTATTGCAACGTGATATCGCCAATGTGGTGAAACGTTTGCATTTCAGCTTTCTGGAACTGCGTGAACATACCGAACAGACCGAAGACGATTTACGCCGCACCCTCGACACTTTAGAAGTCCAGAATATTACCTATCGTCAGGCACGTGACCAGGCGATTTCGGCCAACCAGGCCAAGTCGGTGTTTCTGGCCAATATCTCCCATGAACTGCGTACTCCGTTGAACAGTATTGATGGCTTTATTCATCTATTATTACGTCAGGGCAATCTCAGCAACGAGCAGAGTCTGTATTTGCAGACCATCCGTAAGTCTTCGGCGCATTTGCTGGCACTGATTAATGATGTACTGGATTTTTCCAAAATTGATGCCGGCAAACTGGAACTGGAAACTGCCCCTTTCGATCTGGAAGAAGCGATTTTTGATGTGATGGACATGTTGTCACCGCTGGCAGCACAAAAACATATTGATATGGCCTTCTATTATGCGGACGGTGTACCAAAACACATCATTGGTGATGCACTGCGTTTTAAACAGATTCTGACCAACCTGATTTCCAATGCGATCAAGTTCACGCCAGATGGAGAAATCATTGTCCGGGCACGCATGGAACATGATGGTATGGATCAATGTGTGCTGCATTTTAGTGTGCAGGACAGCGGCATTGGCCTGAGTGGTACCGACCGTAAAAAGCTGTTTGAATCCTTCTCGCAGGGTGACACCTCGGTGACCCGTCAGTTTGGCGGTACCGGTCTTGGTCTGGCGATTTCCAAACAGCTGGTCAGCCTGATGCATGGCCAGATTGGTTTTGAAGACAATCAGGAACGTGCCCCAACCGAAAAAGGCTCGACGTTCTGGTTTACTGCCCAGTTCCTGGTCGATGAAGATACCGTGATTGAGCATCCAGATTTTAGCGAATTGACCGTGGTGTCTTATCTTGCACATCCGGCAACTGCGAATGTGCTGCGGCATTATCTGGAAAATTATCAGGTTAAACATATTGAATGTGCATCAATTCTGGATCTGTTTAGCCGTCTGAATCATTTACAGAATAGCGAAAATACCTGGCTGATCGTCGATCATAGTGGTGACAGTGAAGTCTTGTTACGCGAAATCCGTTCACGTTACCAGGGTCATCTGGCTGTCTATGGTTATCAGATGCAACTGGATCCAAGCATGCTCAACGACCATCGTGCCCGTGCCCTGCATCAGCCACTCAGCCGCAGCGCGCTGATTCAGTTACTCGGCAATCAGCCGGTCTTCGGTCAGGAACAGCATGAAGAATTTAATGGTCAAGGCCTGCATATTCTGGCCGTGGATGATCATTTGCCGAACCTGATTGTTCTGGAAGCTTTGCTGGGCGAACTGAATGTCACCACGACCAAAGCCCTCAGCGGGCAGGAAGCGATCGATATTATTCAGCGCCATTATGAACAGGAACAGCCGGCGTTTGATCTGGTCTTTATGGACATTCAGATGCCAGTCATGTCGGGGATCGATACCACCCGTGCCATTCGCTCGTTGGAATCGACTTTTGAAAATCATAGCCGCCTGCCGATTATTGCCCTGACAGCGCATGCGCTTTCTGATGAAAAACATAAACTGCTTCAAAACGGCATGGATGATTATGTCACCAAGCCGATCCAGATTGAGCAGATTATCCAAATTTTGACGCACTGGACCACCGAGCATTTTAAACGGATTCCGGTACTGGAACGTGCCAATGTGATTGATGCACTGGATCCAAATATTCTGGACTGGCAGCAAAGCCTGCAACTGGCAGCCAATAAGGAAGACCTGGCGGTGGACCTGTTACGCATGCTGGTGGACAGCTTTGCGGATGAACTCGATGAAATGCAGCAACTGATTGAACTGGAAGATTTTCCACAACTTGAACATGTGCTGCATCGTCTATATGGCGCGACCCGCTATGTCGGCGCACCGACTTTGCAGAAAGTCACGGGTGGCTTTGAACAGTTCGTTTCAACCTTGCGTAAAGAACGCCGTAAAGCCGATGAAAGCTTTGTCCAGGACGTGCTGAAATATTTTGATGAACTCAAAGCCGTGGTTGAACAGGTTGAACAGGCTGCCCAGCAAATTTTGAAGCAACATTTAAATTAAAGCTTTGAAGCTGCTCAGTCCTTAACTTACTCAAGTGTGACTGGGCTGTCATGCAAGCCCAAAGGCTGCATGCTATGCTCAAGCCAGGAAAAATAAGGAAGAATGCCATGTCACTCGTGCGCTTGGAAAAAAATAACGGCATTGCCACTGTCACACTGAATCGTCCGGATAAACGCAATGCCATGAGCTTTGCCCTGCTGCGCGAACTGGTCGCGACTGCACAAAAAATCAAAAAAGATAAAAGCATCCGTTGTGTGATTTTAACGGGTGAAGCTCAAGTCTTTAGTGCCGGTATTGATCTGGCCGATTTAAATAATCCTAAAAATCGTGCTTATGCTGCCTGGGAGCTGATTCGTCCGGGTCAAAGCCTGTTTCAAAAAGCATTTCTGGTCTGGCAGGAATTGCCAGTCCCGGTGATTGCAGCGATGGAAAGCTTCTGTTTTGGTGCCGGCATGCAGCTTGCTCTGGCCGCAGATATCCGCATTGCCCATCCTGAGACCAAAATGTCGATTATGGAAACCCGCTGGGGACTGGTGCCAGACATGGGACTCAGCCGCTCCCTGAAAGGCCTGATTGGTATTGATCTGGCCAAAGAGCTGACCTTAACTGCCCGGATTTTTGATGGTGAATATGCCAAAGAAATCGGTCTGATCACCCATGTCGATGAACAGCCACTAGGAAGAGCACAAGCCTTGGCTGAAGAAATGCTGCAACGTTCTCCAGATGCGCTGATGGCCTCTAAATTTGTACTGGATGCCATGCAGCATCGTCCAAATAAATCCTTGCGTATGGAAAAAATATGGCAGCTGAAATTATTACTGGGTAAAAACAGTCAATTGGCCCGTAAAAAGGACAAAAACCCAGAGGTTCAGTTTGTACCGCGCCAATACAAATAAACCCAGTCTGAATCTAGGAAAGGAATAAACCAAAGCATGCAGTTGAATCGCGATACTAAAATTGCCTTTTTAGGTATGGGGCTGATGGGCACTCGCATGGCCACACGTCTGCTTCAAGCAGGTTTTCAGGTGGCAGTCTGGAACCGTACACCATCTGCCTGTGAGTCCTTGCTGGATCTAGGTGCAACTACGCTATCTTTGGATAAGATTACAGATTACCCGGTGATTCTGACCTGCCTGGCAGATGATCAGGCAGTGCAATCTGTTTTTGCTCAGATCGAACCGTATTTGGTTGCGGAGCAAGTGATTGTGGATTTTTCCAGTCTTTCGGTACAGCAAACTCAAGCACTTGCCGCGCAAGCACAGGCCAAGAAAGTAATCTGGATTGACTCTCCAGTTTCAGGCGGTACCGCCGGAGCTGAACAAGGCAGTCTGGTGATTTTTGCCGGTGGTAATGCCGCGACTATTGAAAATCTTAATCCGATCTATGCAGTACTTTCACAACGCGTGACCCGCATGGGTGATACGGGTACCGGTCAGGCGACTAAAATCTGTAATCAGCTGATTGTGGCTGCCAATAGCACCTTGATCGCAGAAGCGGTCGCCCTTGCTGGACTTGCCGGGGTGGATACACGTTTACTGGCGCCTGCGCTGGCGGGTGGTTTTGCCGACTCCAAGCCTTTTCAGATTCTGGCACCGCGTATGGCCACGCAAACTTTTGAACCGGTGCAATGGAAAGTACAGACCTTATCCAAGGATCTGAATAATGCCGTGCAACTGGCACAAAGCTTTGACCTGGATGTTCCGGTGGCGACTCAAGCTTTAACGCAGTTACATGCTCATCAAGCCCAAGGCTTTGCCGAAGCAGATCTGGCTACTGTAATCCAGCAACTAAAACATTCATAACGCTTGATTGATGCGGCCTTGAATATTGAAGAGAAAGACATGATTAAACTTGCCGTCAACCTGTCGATGATTTTTACCGAAGTGCCGCTGATCGAACGTTTCGCGCTGGCTCGTGCACAGGGCTTTAATCATGTGGAAATCCAGTTTCCTTATGAACTTACGATTGGCCAGATTCAAAACCAGCTCAGCACCCATCAGCTAAACTTGTGCCTGATTAATGTGCCGGCAGGTGATTTAATGCAGGGCGGTCATGGTCTGGCTGGCATTCCAGGACAGGAAATCGAGTTTCGTCATGCGGTTGAGCAGGCCATCCAGTATGCTACCGCATTGAATGTACCTCGGGTGAACATTCTGGCAGGAAAACAGCCTAGGGATTGTGATCTTTTACCCTGCCTGAATACGCTGGCGAGTAACCTAAAAATGGCCTGTTCAATGCTGCTTGAGCATCAAATTGAACCGGTCTTCGAAATGATCAATGGCACCGATATGCCACGTTTTTTGATTCAAAATGTTGCCCAAGCCCAGGAAATGCTGGAAGCGGTACATCATCCGGCCTTAAAAATGCAGTATGACTGTTACCACATGGCAATGATGGGCGAAGATGTCCTTGAAACTTTGCAAGAAAATATTGCCTCGATTGGTCATATCCAGTTTGCGGATTGTCCGGGACGACATCAACCCAATACGGGCTCAATTCGATATCATGATATATTTCAGTGGTTAAAACATAGTCAATATCAAGGTTATGTCGCTGCCGAGTATAAACCCAGCGGACATTCCAACGATTCCTTTGACTGGAAAGCTGAGTTCTTTCCGGAGCATGACTGAGTGGACTGCGGCTTCATTTGAAATTCAGGACTAAAACCGCTATATTAGACCATGCATAATTGTTAGGAAATTACACTCCCCATGAATTTAGAACCATCGCCCAGCGCTTCTAATTCTCACGATCTTACTATGAATTCAAATTCTCAAGCTGTACAGGACTGCTTAAAAGTCGTACATGCTGCACTTGAAGATGTAAAAGCAAAAGAAATTGTTGAGCTTGATGTCAGCGGTATCAGTAATGTGGCTGATGCTATGGTCATTGCAAGCGGTACATCGACACGTCACATCAAATCATTGGCCAATAACGTTGCTGAAGAAGCACGTAAAGCTGGCTTCCGCCCTCTTGGTATTGAAGGCGAACGTGATGCTGAATGGATCCTCATCGACCTTGGTTATGTTGTGGTTCATTGTATGCTTCCAACAGCGCGTAAATTCTATGACCTAGAAAGCTTATGGCGCAATCCTACAGATACTACTGACTCTGTAGCGTAAAAACCGAATATTCAAAAAAGCGACCTGTGTAGGTCGCTTTTTTTATGTGCGTATAAAAAGAATGCGAAATAAAAAACCACCCGAAGGTTAATGCCAGTCAGTTAAGCAATTGACTGGAATTTTCTTTTTAAATTCATGATTATATATGATAGCTGGAAAAGTCATCCGCAACTGTCTGAGGCAGGACTACATTAAAAAATGATTGTTTCTGCGACAAATTTGCTAGTGGATGGTGGCTGACGAGTTTTGCGGATGACAAATGCTTTTGGTTACTTTGGGCGGAACCAAAGTAACAAATGATATTGCAAATATTTGATTTAAAAAGTTAAGACTCTGTCGTGAACGACTGAAAAGTTAAAGAGTCTATTTCTAAATTTCTTAACTGATCAGCATTAACCCGAAGGTGGTTTTTTATTTAATCCTCCCCGACCCTCCTTTTTCAAAGGAGGGAGCCTTTATCAAAAAAGTCCCCCTTTAAAAAAGGAGGACTTACCTGACTAACCAATTTGATTTTGGAAGTTCCCCTCTTTATTAAAGAGGGGTTAGGGGAGATTTTGAATTAGTGACCCGTACCATTAATGGCTTTGGTCATATCCTCCACCACTTTCTTGGCATCACCGAAGATCATCATGGTCTTGTCATTATAGAACAAGTCATTGTCCAGACCTGCATAACCGGTTGCCATAGAACGCTTGATCACCATAATCGTACGTGCCTTATGCGCTTCCAGAATCGGCATGCCATAAATTGGCGAGGTTGGATCATCTTTCGCCGCAGGGTTCACAACGTCGTTCGCACCAATGACCAGCACCACATCTGTTGCCGGGAAGTCCGAGTTGATCTCATCCATTTCCAGAATGTCTTCATACGGTACGTCCGCTTCAGCAAGGAGTACGTTCATATGACCCGGCATACGACCTGCTACAGGGTGAATCGCGAAACGAACCGTTACGCCCTGCTCTTTCAGCAAGTTAGCCAATTCTTTTACCGCATTCTGTGCACGGCCTTGCGCCATACCATAACCCGGTACAATCACCACGCTGTCTGCATTTGACATCAGGAAGCCTGCATCATCTGCCGAGCCAGAACGGTGATTACGTTGAACCTGTTCACCTGCTCCTGCTGTCGGCGCAGCTGCACCGCCCATCGCACCACCAAACAAAACGTTGATGATTGAACGGTTCATCGCTTTACACATGATGTAAGACAGAATGGCACCTGAAGAACCCACCAGCGAACCCGCAACGATCAACATGTTGTTTTCTAGGGTAAAACCAATACCAGCTGCCGCCCAACCCGAGAATGAATTGAGTAGAGATACCACCACTGGCATATCCCCACCACCGACTGGTGCAATCCATACCCAGCCGAATGCCAGCGCAAGGCCTGTCATCGCCCAGAACGATGTCATATTGCCAGTCAGGAAGAAGTGAACACCAAAACCTAACATTGCAATAAAGATGATTGCCTGAACCGGTTTCACCCACGCACCTGAAATGGTTTTCGCCCATTTCTTAGCAGCCAGTTTGCCGTAAGCAAAGACTGAGGCGGTAAAGGTAATCGCACCCACGAAACAGCCCACAAACAGTTCAAATAAATGAACACGACTCATTTCATGAAAATTGACACCATTGGCAGCCAACAGGTCTGGACCTAGTTCAATCAGTTTGTTGTTGTGAATAATGGCAGCGACAGCAATCAGGACCGCAGCCAGACCTACCAATGAGTGCATCAATGCTACAGTTTCAGGCATCTGGGTCATTGGAACTGTACGTGCACGGGCAATCCCCACGATTGCACCCAGCACCATTGCGCCAATGATCATCCAGACCACCGGATTCTCAGCTACAAAGAAGGTAGTCACGACCGCAATGGCCATCGCGATCATCCCGTAACGGTTACCGGCAATCGCAGTTTTAGGACCTGATAAACCACGTAGCGTCAGGATAAAAAGAACGGCACCAATCAGGTAGAACCAATCCGCATATTCTCGAATCATTTCCATGGATTAACCCTCTTTTTTCTTTTGCTTAGGTTTAAACATTTCCAGCATACGTGCAGTCACTGCAAAGCCACCGAAAATATTAATGCTCGCCAGGAATACTGCAATCGCGCCAAGTACGCTCACCACGTTAATGGTCTGGAAATCCACGCTACCTTCAACGCCAATCACCGGCAGGCCAACGGTCTGAATCATTGCACCGACAATAATGATCGATGACAAAGCATTGGTCACCGCCATCAACGGCGTATGTAATGCTGGTGTTACCCCCCACACCACGTAGTAACCTACGAAAATGGCAAGGACAAAAATCGTAATTGTTTCAACCATGAGTCTTCTCCTTAACCACGTTTCAGCAGCACTTGGCCGCCATGAGTGACAAGTAGGGCTTTTTGAATTTCTTCTTCTGGATTCAGGACAAAATTCTTATCCGCATCAAATAGTGTTTCAACGAAGTTAAATACGTTACGAGCGTATAAAGCAGAGGCTTCAGTTGATACAGTCGACGGAATATTTGGAATGCCGAGAATTTTGACGCCATTGTCGGTATGGACTGTTTCACCGCATTTCGAACCTTCGACGTTGCCGCCAGATTCTACTGCCATGTCCAGAATCACTGAACCCGGTTTCATTTTCGCAACTGTTTCAGCACGGATTAAACGCGGTGCATCACGACCCGGTAAAAGCGCTGTAGTAATCACGATGTCAGCATTTGATACCGCTTTATCAACAATTGCAGCCTGATCGCGGATGTATTCTTCACCCGGCATCCAGCCATAACCATTTTTGGCAGCATCAGCCGCTTTTTGCTGCTCTTCAGCAGACATCGGTACGTCTAGCCATTTACCACCTAAAGATTCAACCTGATCTTTGGCAGTTGGACGCAAGTCCGTGGCTTCAACGATGGCACCTAAACGTTTTGCTGTTGCAATCGCTTGCAGACCCGCTACACCGACCCCCATGATCACCACACGAGCCGGTTTAACCGTACCCGCAGCAGTCATCAGCATCGGGAACATGCGCTGGTATTCAGCCGCAGCCAAAAGCACCGACTTGTAACCTGCAAGGTTGGCTTGAGAAGACAAGACATCCATATTCTGCGCACGAGACAAGGTTCGTGGCAAAAGTTCCAATGCAAATGCAGACACGTTTTGTGCCGCGAATTGGTCAAGCTCAGTATTACGGTAAGGATCAAACATTGCCACGATAGTGGTGTTCGGGTTGAGTTTTTGAATTTCCTCACCTTTCGGTGCACGAACTTTTAAAATCAACTGACTGCCGGTGTAGGCATCATCCGTAATTTTGGCACCAACTTGTTCATAGGCACTATCGATATAGGCAGCTTTAACACCTGCACCACGTTCGATAATCACGCTATGTCCTGCGCTGATCAATTTCTTTACTGTCTCTGGCGTCGCAGCGACGCGATTTTCACCGACAACAGTTTCGGCTGGAATTCCGATCTGCATGAGCGTTCCTCAAGCTAATTTTTCTTAAGTAAACATCGTGTAAACGATGCTTCCCCTCAGGATGTGTTCTTGTTGAATTTTTGGATTCTAATCAAACTGTTTGAAATTACCACCTACTATTTATTTAATAAATACCTATATTTTGAACTGATGATTCATAAAAATGATGCTGTGATAGCACATTTATTTAATTCAATGGCTATTCATATTCGATGCTTTTATAAACGATATTCATTCTGCTGAATGAAATATCCAGATTTTTCTGGTGTAAATAAGCGCAGATTTCTGATTTATTTTGTTACATTGATGATTCTGACAATGATTGCTGTATTTCTTGATTCAGAAGTAGATTTTTAATTTCTCTAGTCCCTATAGATAGCGGCACTTTAGCTGTACCGTTTCTTTTGTTTTGACTTTTTTGACAAATTTAACACTCACGCAAGAACACTGGTTTTAGATGTTAAAATCTTATTTTATGAAATGATAGAATTTGTTTTGAGCAGATCTTCATCAGACAGAATTGATACATCTGACAAAAAAATAATCGTTAAAATTTTATAAGACTCAAGGTTCACACAGCCAGATAAAGGGTAGAAAAAAACCTGGAGGACTATTTATTATATTAATGTTCTGAACTGGATACAAAATGGGAAATCCCATTTTCGCACCAAATTTGCGCAACAAAATAGAGTAAATATTCCACTTTTTTGGCCTCGGTGCTCCTTTTTTATTGTTTCTAGATCAAGCTGCGCTTTAATGCAGCAACCCCATTATCAAAAGATAAAAAATTCTGCAAACATTCACTCATATTTTCTATTTAAAATTGCACTTCTTTCTTTAAGCTGCCTGAGTTCTGACAATTTTCAATGCTGGCAATATTTCTCTACTTTTAAAGCGAGAACTTCTGGCCTATAGTGCCCTCAATTTGAACATTATTCTTATTCCTCATTTCAATTCTTCCGGTCTGAATACAAGGTTAGCCCTATGCACACGCCTCTCGATATTAGTCAAAATAAGCCCTTATTATGGCTGATGGCGATTGCATGCGGTTTATGTGCCGGCGCTAACTATTATTGCCAGCCGCTGATTTCATCGATTCAGCAGTATTATCAGGTACCTGAATCACAAGTGGCGCTTACTGTCACTTTTGCTCAAATCTCTTATGCCCTGGGCCTGCTTTTTATTGTGCCTTTAGGGGACATGCTGAATAAAACCAAACTGATCCCTTTCCTCATGCTGGGTGCAGCAGCAGGTTTATTTATTTGTGCCAGTGCAGTGAATCTGCCAATGCTCTGGGTCGGCACTATCATTGCCGGACTGTTTTCCGTGGCTGCACAGATTCTGATTCCCTTGGCCACCATGGCGGTCAAACCGGAAAAAACTGGAGAAGTGGTGGGCTTCCTGATGAGCGGATTACTGGTTGGCATTCTACTTTCGACCAGTATTGCCGGATTACTTTCCGACCTGTTTCACTGGAAAATGATTTATATCCTCAGTGGCATAAGCATGTTGGCCTTAAGTTTTTATTTGAGAGGAAAACTACCGAGCCTGCCACGTCTGAGAATCAGCTATACAGCGATTTTTAAATCTATGGGGATATTACTCAAGCAGGAACCACGACTGGTTTTGCGTTCACTTACAGGCGCCTGTGCTTTTGCTGCCATGAGTATGTTGTTCTCCACCATAGCTCTACTGTTGACGCAGGAACCTTTTCAGCTTTCTGATGTCATGGTCGGACTGGTCACGCTGGTGGGTGTATTTGGCGCACTTTCCACGCAGTTCATTGGCAAATGGGCCGATTGTGGCCATATCAAAACACTGAGCTGGATCGGTTGTTCTATCCTGATGGGAAGCTGGCTGTTTTTATATTTTGGTGCGGTATCCTTGCTCAGTTATATTCTGGGTTATGGACTGATAAATCTGGGGCTCGCGATTACGCACAGCTGTAACCAGAACGTGATTTTCCGCCTGCGCCCGGATGCCAAATCACGGGTCAATTCACTGTATATGACCTTGTATTTTATAGGCGGTGCCTGTGGTTCAGCCTTAGGGGTTTATGCCTGGCATCACGGTGGCTGGAGCATGACCTGTCTGGCAGGACTCGGGCTAGCTCTGTGTGCCACCCTATTCGCCCTGCTGGATCAATGGCATCAGGCTAAGACAACCGCATAAGTATTTTACCTCTATTTAGCTGACTTGCGCCGCCGGATAATAAGGCTTATTCAGATCAAGAGTTTGTGAATTTTCCAATAAAATACAGATAAAAACCGGCAATAAGGCTGCCAGAATCCGGCAGCTTTCCTCTAATGATTTATAATTCAGCGAGCTGTGATACGTGGCGCCACCCTGCATTATCTGATGGTGCAAGGTAGATAAACGCTGAAATATTCCAGCTAAAATTTCAACAGAATTTCGTTCTTTTAAAGCATTCTCTATATTCTGTTTCTGTGTTTCCAAGTCAACCTGACAGCTTTCCAGGCTAATTTTCTGATGACGATAATCCCAAAAGCTTTGTTCCACATAGGGATTGGCCAAGAGTGAGCAGATCGGCTGGCTGTATTTTTCCCAAAGAATATGATTAATTTTCTGATCCAGATCCTTTTGGCAGAGTGTTTCCAGAAACTGCTGCAGCTTGCTTTGATCTTGAACTAGATCACTCTCATCTGCATAAATCGCCTGAAAGCTGATCCACAGGCTGATAAACTTAAAATCCAGATCCTGATCCAGATCTAGCGATTTTTTAAACCAGCCTAAGCCCCGATGAATTCTTAAATTAAAATGTGCCGAATTTTGTGCTTTATGGCTTTTATAAATTTCCTCCAATAACAACATGATTATTCTCCTTATTTCTAAAATTTTTATCTTCATCTTTCTCCTATCAAAATATACCATTCCAACCTGACTGGGAATTCCAATTTTATTTCTTGTTTCATTCCCTGGATTTACCGGGCTAGCTCAAGTTCGCCGGGTGGTTTTTCTGATTTTATGCTAGTATTACGCCCTCTTTTTGCGACGTCAGCCGATCCGGTTTTAGCCAAAAACCAATAGCTGAGTGATTGCATGGATTGCTTCTTCTTTCTTCCATTTCGTTAAGGCGTGATTTTGAATGACTGATCTGACCACCATTGAAAATAAACTTCAACCACGAATCAGTGTTGCGCCGATGATGGATTGGACTACCAAAGACTATCGTTTCTTTGCACGTCTTTTTAACCCGAATGTGATTATGTACACCGAAATGGTTACTACGGGTGCAATCATTTACGGTGATGCCAAACGTCATTTGGACTTTAATACGGAAGAACAGCCAATCGTGTTGCAACTCGGTGGCTCAAATCCAAAAGATCTCGCCACTTGTACCAAGATGGCACAGGACTGGGGCTATAACGAAGTCAATTTAAATGTAGGCTGCCCAAGTGACCGGGTACAAAATAATAAAATTGGTGCCTGTCTGATGGCGGAGCCTGATCTAGTCGCAGAATGTATTGCTGAAATGCGTCATGCGGTGGATATTCCAGTGACCGTAAAACACCGGATCGGAATTGATGATATGCAATCTTATGAAGAGATGCTGCATTTTGTCGATACCGTGGCCAAAACCGGCTGCAATAACTTTATCGTGCATGCGCGGATTGCCTTATTAAAAGGTCTATCACCTAAAGAAAACCGCGACGTGCCACCCCTACGTTATGAAGATGTCTACCGTTTAAAACAGGATCGTCCTGATCTGCTCATCGAGATCAACGGCGGGATTAAAACCTATGCCGAAACCCTAGAACATCTCAAACATGTGGATGGGGTGATGATTGGCCGCGAAGCCTATCATAATCCTTACTTACTGGCTGAACTGGGCCAACTGTGGAATCTGGATGCACCAGACCGTTTTGACATTATGCAACAGATGCTGCCTTATATTGCCCAGCGCATGGCCGAAGATGCACCGTTGTCGATTATTACCCGTCATATTTTGGGACTGTTCCAGAACCTGCCGGGTGCACGCAAATGGCGTCAGGCTTTAAGCGGTGGCAATGCCAAAACCTTGAAAGATATAGAAACTGCTCTCTTTAATATTCAGGAAGCGATGCAGCGTACTGAAGATTATGTACGTGAACATCAACAGGTTCAATCCTAAACAGAAAAGCACCGATCATCGGTGCTTTTTTATAGCGATTGCGCATGAGTTATTGCGTATACGCCGTGATATTACCGACCGGAATCGGCTCTTCCTGATAAGAAACATCTTGCAATACAGGTTCAGCCAGTGGTGTGATCAGAGAGCCGGAGACATTCTGGTTTGGTTCATCTACAGGTTCCAGATCATCCAAGGCTGAGGCCAGTTGCTGTAATTCTCGATCCAGTTGCTGACGATATTTTTCAATTTCAATTTCATCGATAAAAGCAAAGGCATCATCTTCAATCGACCAACTATACCCCCCATCCACCTTAAAGACTTTTACATGAATGGGATATTCCTCACCCTGATAATTCAGATGAGAAATGGCCTGAAACTCATTCCCCTGACGCTGGACAATTTTGACTTTTTTCACGGTAAAACGATAGTGTTGATAATCTCGATTGGAATTAAATTCATGTTGCATCTGCGTTTGAATATTTCTGGCCAGTTCATCCATCGAGACAAAATAACTGCATCCAGCCAGACAGGCAACCATCCATAACATCATGATTTTTTTCATAGCGCCCCCTCTTTTTTCTTTCCACTTCCTGCTTATAGCTGATATATGCAGTATTTTTATCTTTGCTTATTCTGTGATCCATTTTATGCTTTTTTGCAAAAACAATAAACAAACAGCGCTTCGATTAAGATTAAATATTTATGGTTTCTATAGTTTTTTTGAATTAATGATAAAAAATTAGCCATAAAAAACCCTGATGAATTCAGGGTTTTTCGATACAGATCGTTTTAAAAATCATCATCACTGGATGGATCACGATGCAGGGCATCATGAATAGCTTCGATCAACTGCTGGGCAATCTCCTGCTTGGAGGCTTTTTCCAGATCACGTTTGTCTAGCTGATAATGCTCGGCAAAGAATACTGTCATGGCATTTTCATCCGAAGCAAATCCGATATCTGCACGTGATACATCATTGCAGGCAATCATATCCAGCTTTTTCGCGACCAGCTTTCCGGCAGCATATTCTTCAATATTGCGGGTTTCTGCAGCAAAGCCAACCATAAATGGACGTTTTTCCTGCTGGGCAATGGTGGCGACAATATCCGGATTTTTCACCAAGGCGACATTCAGTTCATCACCGGCTTTCTTGATTTTATGCTCGGCTACTTCTGCCACACGATAATCGGCTACTGCAGCTGTCGCAATAAAGATATCGCAACCATTTTCCAGCATTTGCATGCTTTCATTCAGCATTTGCACGGCAGAAGAAACATTCTTACGTTTCACGCCATTTGGAGTGTCCAGACTGACCGGCCCTGCAATCAGGGTCACATTGGCTCCGGCTGCATAACAGGCTGCAGCCAGTGCAAAGCCCATTTTCCCGGTACTGTGATTGGAAATATAACGCACCGGATCAATCGCTTCTCGGGTCGGGCCTGCGGTAATCGTGACTTGTTTACCCGCAAGCAGGCCAAATTTTTCCGCAATCGCACGTTGAGCTTTGTGAAAATATTCAGTCACCTGTCGGGCTAAATCTTCCGGCTCAGGCATCCGGCCCAAACCTACATCACCACAAGCCTGTGATCCCGCGTCCGGCATGATCACATGCACACCATCTTCGATCAGTGTCGCAAGATTGCGCTGCGTTGCTTTGGCTGCCCACATTTGCTGGTTCATGGCAGGCGCCACCCAGACGGGTGCTTTCGTCGCCAGATATAAAGTACTTAAGAGATCATCAGCCAGACCTGCGGCAAACTTTGCCAAGGTGTCACAGCTGGCCGGTGCTACCAGCAACAGATCTGCCCAACGTGCCAGCTCGATATGGCCCATGCCGGCTTCTGCTTCAGTATCCAGCAATTCGGTATGTACGGGATTGCCCGATAAGGCTTGAAAGGTTAAAGGTGTAATAAAAGCCTGTGCACCGTGAGTCATGACAACCCGCACATCAAATCCGGCATCTTTCAGACGGCGGACCAGAATTGCACTTTTATAGGCAGCAATACCGCCAGTGACGGCCAAAATGATATTTTTATGAGGAATTACACTTAGATCAAAGCTCACGAACAGATTACCTTGCTGTTGCAGTGGGGCTCACAATAGCATTAAATAATCGCATCCCCAAGAGATCAGCTTGCGGGAAAACTGATAATTCATAATAAATAAGTCTAATAACTATGCAATTTTCTATTAAAAACTGGCCGGAACAAGAACGGCCGCGAGAACGCTTAATTCAATATGGCGCAGAAAGTCTGTCCGATGCCGAGCTACTGGCTATTTTTCTACGCTCCGGTTCCCAGCAACATTCGGCAGTTGATCTGGCGCGTTTGCTGATTCAGCATTTTGGTCATTTGACTGCGTTGCTCGATGCACCTTTACAGGAAGTCAGCCAGTTTCATGGCATGGGCATCAGTAAATATACTCAACTGATGGCCGTCAAGGAACTCGGACGGCGTTACATAGCCGAGCACCTGAAACAGGATGCACTGGAACTCACCAATTCCAAACGGCTGAGAGATTACTTACGTTTTGAACTGCTCGGTGAAACTCAAGAAGTGTTTGCCGTGCTGTGTCTGGATGCCAGTCTAAGAAAAATTGCCTTTAAAAAACTGTTTTATGGCTCCATCAATGCATGTGATATTTCCATTAATCAATTGTTGCGTTATGCCATTAGCCAACAGGCTACTTCCATTGTGATTGCACATAATCATCCACTGGGCCGGCCCTCTCCATCCAAGGCTGACCTGGCATTGACCCGTCAGATTCAACAAGCCTGCCAGCTGGTAGATATTCATCTGATTGACCATTGTATTATCGCTTTGGAGGGCAGTTTTTCCTTTGCTGAGCAGCAACTCATCAAACCAGAAATGCAGTATTGAATAGCACTTGACAAAGCAGGCACAACTCCACAAGATCATGAAAAAAATTGTGATGATTCCAATAAATGATCGTACGTGACCAGCCAACTGTTTTTAAACTGCTGTTTTCCTGGCGAGGGACGATTTTACCTAAAGTTTTGCCACCTTTGGGCGTGGTAATGCTGATGTCAGCTATCATTGGTGGCTTGTCACATATTGGCTATTTTCATTTTCCAGAATTACCCCTGGTCGGATTTACCCTGATTGGAGTGGTACTGTCTATTTTTCTTGGTTTTAAAAATACCGCCTGTTATGACCGCTGGTGGGAAGCGCGCAAACTTTGGGGAATTCTAATTGCCAATTCACGTCATTTTGACCGTGATTGCAGGATGCTGTCCCAAGGTCGCCGTGAGCGTGTGATTCAGCATGTGATTGTCTTTGCCAATGTACTCCGCGATCGCCTACGCCATCAAACAGCCAATCCGACTGAACTGGTTGAAACCAGCGGCATGAGCCAGCAGGCGGTGACCCAACTCTATCAGCAGGCCAATGCGCCGCAATATACCTTAAGCCTGATTCAATGGGAGTTAATGCAGGCGCTTAAAGAAGGTGAAATCTCCGATATCATCTATATGCAGATGAATAATCATGTGGCGGAACTAAGTATTGTCCAGACTGGTTGTGACCGGATTGCGACGACGCCTTTGCCTTTTGCCTATTCGGTCTTGCTCAATCGTACCGTCTATTTTTTCTGTTTTATTTTACCTTTTAGTTTAGGTTCAACGCTTGGTCTGTTTACGCCTTTACTGGTTGGAATTTTGGCTTATACCTTTTTAGGATTAGATGCTCTAAGTTCGGAAATTGAAGAGCCTTTTGGTACTCAGAGTAATGACTTGCCGCTGGACTCGATGGTACGTACGATTGAAATTGAACTGTTAGGGACTTTAGGTAAACCGACGCCACCACCGATTCAGGCTCAAGATCATAATTTGCTTTAATTTATAATTCTCTCCTCGCCCTTTGTTATTAGTAGCGAAGGGAAAATCTTCTCTCAAATAAAAAAGATCGAGGTAAAGGAATGACTAAACAAAACTCTCCCAAATTCCGACCTGTCCCGGTTTAAGGCTCGGGACATTGCCCAGTTTAATCCAAGGCATATGATCGCCATGAAAATCACTGCCAATCGAAACTTTAAGATCATATTCAGCAATCATTCGATCCACCATCTGCCGGGTGGAACTTGGTTCAATCGCCGGTGGCAGCTCGACGGCATCTCCACCAAACTTGGCAAAGATCTCAATCAGGTAGCGGATATTGGTCGCAGATAAATCATATTTAGTCGGATGTGCCAGCACGGCGAATCCGCCACTTTCATGAATTACCTGAATGGTGTCTTCAAGACTCAAGCCATCAAATTTGACATAGGCTTTCTTGCCTTCCTTAATATATTTATCAAAAGCCTGTTG
This sequence comes from Acinetobacter lwoffii, assembly GCA_002332985.1. Taxonomy (GTDB): domain Bacteria; phylum Pseudomonadota; class Gammaproteobacteria; order Pseudomonadales; family Moraxellaceae; genus Acinetobacter; species Acinetobacter lwoffii_N. The sequence goes on from DDAT01000015.1 coordinate 54,315, forward strand.
TGCACGGGTCACAATCCCCTTTTCTACCAGCGTTTTGGCAATATGGGTGCGTGTCACCCGATCAGGGATATTGTCGACTTTGGCCAGTACATCTGCATAAATATCCTCACCAATTAAAGGAGCCAGCAGATCACAAATCTGTTTAGAGCGTTCAGCCCGGATTTTCTTTTGCTGATTGAGGGCTTTTTGTAAAGGCTCAGGATTTTGCATATTTAGGGCGACGATATGCACGCCATAGTTTTTTTTGGTGGCAGGACGTGACCACTGGCTGGATATTTCCACCCCCGAAATGATCTTAATCTCATGATTTTTAGCGGCTTCCTCAGCCAATGCCAAACCGTCCATGGTGTCATGATCCGTCAGAGCCAAAGTATGGACGAGTTTTTCCACAGCCGCTTCGACCAATTGCTGAGGACTGAAAGTTCCATCAGAAATATTACTATGTGTATGTAAATCTACGCCGTGCATCTCTATACTATGACATTTATTCGATCAGATTTAGATACTCTAACATGAAAGCACTTTTAGACTTTGTGCCACTCATTATTTTCTTTTATTTATATAAAACTGTAGACCCAAAAGACACTGACCATCAATTGCTGCAATTGATCGGTTCTGCGGGGGGTGTCGACAATAATAATATTCTTGTTGCAACCACAGGTCTGATTATTTCCATGCTGGTCGTCTATGGTGCGTTATTTGTCATGCAAAAATTCCGTCTGGACAAGCAGCAATGGATTGTCTTGTTTATGACGGTGATTTTTGGTGGCATCACCCTGATCCTTAGCGATGATTTCTATATCCGTCTGAAAGCCGTGTTATTGAATCTGGTCTTTGCAGGTGTATTCTTCCTGTCTCCTTGGTTTAGCAAGGATAAAAAGCCTCTGATCCAGCGGTTATTTGGTCCAGTATTCAATCTTAGCGAAAAAGGCTGGTTCAAGCTGAACTATGCTTGGGTTGCCATGTTCGTACTGATGTCATTTCTGCATACCTTTTTCGCCTATTTGTGGATGGATGGAAAATATTGGGGCGAATTTACCGCATTCGGTGACATGATCGTGATGTTTTCCTTTATCATTATTCAGTTTATTGTATTGCGCAAATACTTTAAGACCGCTGAATAAGTCCAACTACAAACGATTGAGAGTCATCATGCCATTATTCGTCGTTAGCTGTACCGATCGGGAAGGTACAGTTGAAAAACGCCTCGCGATTCGTCCACAACACCTTGCACGTCTGGAACAGTTAAATGCTGAAGGCCGCCTGATTGTTGCAGGTGCCATGCCTAAAGATCCAGCCAATCCGCAGGCCGGTTTTTATGGCAGTACCATTATTGTCGATTTTGACAGTCGTGAAGCATTGGACAGATGGCTACAGGATGAACCTTTCTTAAAAGAAGGTGTGTACGAACACATCGATGTCAAACCATTCAATAAAGCATTCCCTCAAGGATAAGGTTCATGCGTGTTGTTACTGCCAGTATCATTGGCCTATGTTTTATGATTTCTCCAGTATGGGCAGTCGAAGTTGCGCCTGCTCCTGTGATTCAGGAAAATCAGACAGCACAACCTCAAGGGACAGCGGCGACTGCCCAAACCCAGTCTACGCCGAAACCTGCCATTATTCCTGCCGTAGCGACTTCTGCCCAGCCAGTGCCACCTGCCGAGAATAAACCTTTAACTGCAGAAGAAATCGCCAAGCTGAAAGCCCAGCAAGAGGCCAAGGTCAAAGCCTTGGTCAAAGATCAGGCCACCCGTTTGCAGCAACTGGAAAAAGCCAATCTGGAAGCACTATCGCAAAATCAGGAATTGCAGCTCAAGAATGACAACCTGGGTGTTCAGGTACAGGTGCTGCAAAGTGAACGCAGTGCGCAGATGTTCCTCTACGGTGCAGCAACATTGGCTGTCGGTGTATTGCTTGGCTTCCTGATCGCGAGCTATGTTTATACCAAACGTCGCCGTCAATGGTAAGCTATAGCCCTTCCCGATATCTTTAAGGTTGTACCCGTTTTGTCGCATGCAATTCAAACTGCCGATCTGGATTGGCAATTGGTGGATGGCATTGATGTGCCTGTGTCCAAGCAATTTGGTGATGTGTATTTTTCCAAAGACAATGGCTTGCTGGAAACCCGGCATGTCTTTTTAAATGGCAATGATCTCACGACGCGTCTGGCAGATTTAAAACCTTTTGAATATTTCTGTGTCGGTGAAACGGGTTTTGGTACTGGTTTAAATATTCTGGCGCTGTGGCAGCTCTGGCAACAGGTGCGTCCGGATAATCACAGTCATCTGCATGCGATTTCAGTTGAAAAATTTCCTCTTTCCAAAGTTGATCTGATTCGGGCCTTAAATGCCTGGCCAGAACTCAAGCCTTTAGCTGATCAACTCATCTCTCAATATCCGATGCCAATTGCCGGCTGTCATCGTCTCAGTTTTCCTGAAGAACGATTCAGTCTGGATCTATGGCTGGGTGATGCACATGATGTTTTCCCGGTGATTGAAAAAACTGCGCCGGTGAACGCTTGGTTTCTGGATGGTTTTGCGCCTTCCTGCAATCCGGACATGTGGGAAGAAAATGTTTTAAATAATATTGTACGTTTATCCGAGATTGGGACAACTTTCGCCTCTTTCAGTGTTGCTGGCGTTTTAAAACGTGGCTTAAAAAATCATGGGATTTCAATTTCCCGTCCACGTGGTTTTAAGCATAAGCGTGAAATGCTGAAAGCGATCTGGAATCCGGCTGAAGAGACTGAAAGTTCATTAATACAAGAAATCACTCAAAAAAAAACTGAGCGAGATACAGAGACCAATATCAGACCTAGCCAAATCGCTGTGATTGGCGCTGGAATCGCCGGTTTAAGTACAGCCTGGGCATTCGCTCAACGTGGTCATCAAGTCACGATTTATGACCAGTCAGCGCCACTCTCAGGAGGTTCTGGCAATCCACTGGCTTTGCTCAATCCCAAACTCTGTCCGGTTGAGCAAAGTGCTGAACATCTGATGACATTGGCCTGGCAACATGCCTTAAATCATTACCAAAAATTTAAAGCTTTCCGCCCGATTCAGGTCAATCAGCTTGCCTTAAAAAATCCTGAACAGCTTTTAGGATTGGCAGATGAATATCCTGCAGAAATTCTTGCTGTACAAGATACAGAGTCGCAAGAGCTTCAAACTGCATTTCCAAGTTTAAAATTACTAGAAGCTGGTGCGGTTTCACCGCATCAGTTACGTGATGAAGTTTTGCAGCATGCTAATATTCAATACGAGCAGGCTAAAATTAGCCATATTGAAGCCGCTACAAAACCTCAGCTATTTTCAGATAAACAGGATCTGGGTGAATTTGATCATGTGATTGTCTGTACTGCGCGAGAAACAGCACAATTCTTTGCAGATTATCCAGTGTTGAAACCGATTCGCGGACAGGTGAGCTGGATGAATAATCAAGCCCAGCCTTTAAGTCAAAATATTGCCTATAGCTACGGCGGTTATTGTATGCAACTGGATGCTGAACATTTGATCTTGGGTGCTTCTTTTTATCCAGGTCGGGATGATATCGAGGTGTTAGCAGAAGACCATGTGCATAACTACGAACTGATCCACAGCGTATTCCCAGAATATGCAGCAACCCTGCCTGATGTCGCGACCTGGCAAGGTCGGGCTTCGGTTCGTGCGCAAAGTCAGGATTATTTCCCCCTGCTCGGTAAAATGAAAGCCGATGAGGAAATTTACAGCTTTGCCGGTCTAGGCTCCAAAGGCTTTTTATTTGCACCCTTGTGTAGTGAAATTCTGGCTGTCCAGATTCTCGGCGAAGCCTGTCCGGTACCATCAAGTTTAATAAAAAAACTCAGTGTGACCCGTTTTCAAAAGAAAGTTAAAACGAAGAAACCGTATTTTAAGCTACAAATTTAATTACTATTTTGAATGAATCCCCCTAAATCCCCCTTTAAAAAAGGGGGGACTTTTCTCTACTTTTATGAATAAATAGAATAGATGTAGCTCCTCCCTTTAGAAAAGGGAGGTTGGGAGGCATTAAATCTCACCCATTAAAAAAGCGCCTTGCGGCGCTTTTTTTTGACAGAATGCTTATACACCCTGTTCAAGCGGTAAGCCTGCATCACGGGCAGCACGAGTACCACCCATCAGAATGACATATTCACGTGAGCTGTCAAAACCCTCTAGTTTTTCCGCAGCACGTGGAGCTTTACTGCCCCCACCACACAAGATGTAAATGGGTTGATCCGCTGACACCTGAGTTAGGCTTTCTGCTGAAAGATCGTTAATGGGCTGATTCACCGCCCCTTTCACGTGTGCTTCAGCAAAAGCACTTGAATCGCGTACATCCCAGATAATTGCATTTTCTGGGAACTCAAATGTTGTAATTTCTTGTTTACGGATCATTGCGCACTCCTTTGATGTAAACAACACTTGGCAAATGAAGAAAACATCCCTAGCATCTCAGATATTCTTTCCCTTTGTAAAGGTCTAAACTATGCCTTCTTTCGATATTGTTTCTGAATTAGAAATTTTTGAAGTAAATCATGCAGTTCAAAACACCCAAAAAGAAATTGCGACCCGCTTTGATTTCCGTGGTCAGGACGTTTCTATTGAACTGAATGAAAAAAACAAGGAAATCAAAATCTCGACTGAAAGCGATTTCCAGTGTGAACAAGTCTATAGCATGCTGGAAAGTCATTTCTTTAAACGCAAAGTCGATATTCAGGCGCTTGATCCACAAAAAATGACGGCTTCTGGCAAAAATGTGATTCAGGTGATCAAGCTTAAAGATGGTCTTGACTCAGATACCGCAAAAAAAATTAATAAAGCCATTAAAGAAAGTGGGATTAAGGCGCAATCTTCTATTCAGGGCGACAAGATTCGTGTGACTGATAAAAAACGCGATACCTTGCAGCAAGTAATGGCATTCTTGAAAGAACAGCAATTTGGTTTGCCTTTACAGTTCAATAACTTTAAAGATTAAGACAGCAACGTCTGTAGAAGGAATTATGGCAAAGAACAACCGATTAGCCAGATTAGTCAAAGCCACTGCACGATTACCGCAAGGCATTCGTACTGCTTTGTTAAGTAAAACTTTTGGCCGGGTGGTCCCGATGGTCGGCTCTGCCAAGATTCGTTATGAGGAAATGAGTGCGTCCAAAGTGGTAGTAAGTATGGCCAATCATAAAGCCATGCAGAACCATATCGGACAAATCCATGCATGTGCAATGGCCCTGCTGGCAGAAACAGCAACCGGGTTTGTAACCGCAATGAATGTACCGGATAGCGCAGTGGTTTTGATTAAGAGTCTAAAAGTAGACTTTAAACGTCCGACCAAAGGTGCCCTGACGGCAGTTGCTACCTTGACTGCTGAACAGCAACAGCTTATGCAAAGTTCAGACAAGGGTGAAACTCTAGTTCAAGTTGTGGTACGTGACGAATCGGGTGAAGCCCCCATTCAATGTGAAATGCTCTGGGCTTGGATTGCCAAAGATCAGCTGAAAAAATCATCATAATTTCTGCAATAAAAATCCCGGCTCTGATTGCCGGGGTTTTTATTTTAAGCCGTTTATTGGGCGAGCTGTGATTCCAAGAACTTCTGTTTCGCTTCTTCTGGAATCAGACGTTTGTTGCCTTTGACATCTACAGCAACAAAGGTAAACACACCTTCAGTTACCCGAATTGGGGGGCGTGAATCATCATGGCTATCCCAAACCTCGATTTCCATCTGGATAGATGTCTTGCCAACTTTGAGAATTTTGGTATAACAACTAATCACGTCTCCGACTTTTACCGGTACCAGAAAAGTCATCTGGTTAATCGAAATCGTGGCACAACGTCCCTTTGAAAATCGTTCTGCGTGAATCGCGCCTGCCAAGTCCATTTGTGAAACGATCCAGCCACCAAAGACATCACCACTCCAGTTGGTATCTGCAGGCATTGCGATCGTCTGTAGGGAAAGAATCCCCTCTGGTCTTACTTGAGAATCTGACACTTTCACTCCAGGCATTTGAATTAGGGTTGGGTATTTAACTGCTGATCAAGCCATTTTTGCAGCTCGCTTGACCGTAATGCACCGCTTATTCTAGCAATTTCGTTGCTTTTATTCATCAACACCAGCGTCGGAATACTGCGAACATTAAATGCCGAACTTAAGCGAGGATTCGCTTCTGTATCAATTTTTGCAAAAACCACATTTGGATATTGCTGGGCGACAGTCGCAAAATGCGGTGCCATCATTTTACAGGGACCACACCAGTCTGCCCAGAGATCAATCAGGATTGGCAAGTCACTATGCGTGACAAACTGGCTGAAATTCTGCTCATTCAGCTCAATTGGTACCAGTGGAATCAGGGCTTGATGACATTGACCACAAGCAGGGTTGGCAGTGAGTTTATCTTCAGGGACACGGTTTTTGGCCAGACATTCCGGACATACAATAATCATCTAGCGCACTCCAATATGTTGATGTAAGAATTCTAATTGGGTCGAAACTGCTTTTTCAAACCATTCCCCATGATAAATATCAAAATGCCGGATATTCCACTCATGATATTGCACAAATGGTGCAATATTGGTCGCAGTTTCCCGACTGGATTCAATTGGAATCAGACTATCCAGTTTTGCCGCAATAAACAGGATTGGAATGTTAATCTTTCTGACTTCCTGAATCGGTCGATAGCGCATCAGTTTAAAGAATGCCCGTGCAGGAATATGACCACTCCAGTAATAATCCGGATTGACAATCGACAGATAACCTTCATAACTGTCCTGTGTCGGCATAAAACATAGCTCATGCGGATCAACTACAGGTAAGGTTTTTGGTGCCATACCAACCTTGGCCCCCATATAATCCTGACTGGAAACTTTAAGCGCCTTGGGGAGTTGCTGTAAAGGATATAGTTGGGCACTTTCAGCCCCATCGACAAAAGGCACCTGTACCATCGCCGCCTGAATATTTTTCAGCTCTGCTGCAAGTGTCAATACATGCCCACCACTTAAGGCCGTACCCCAGAGCACGATCCGTTTACTGTCAATCGATTTGCGTTCCTGAATATGTCTGATCATGGTTCGCCAGTCATCGAGCTGGGCATTGATCGACACCAGTTCACGCGGGCGTCCGGTGCTACCACCCCAATAGCGATAATCAAATAAAACCACCGCATAGCCGGCACTGGCAAAACGCTGGGCATATTGCACCAGTTTAAATTGACGTAAGGCAGCCAGACCATGGGCCATCAAAATTACGGCCGGTTTTTCTATATTTTTAGGCCGATAAAAATCTGCAGCAATCACTTCCTGACCGCTTTTGACATACAGTGGTTCAACTGTATAAGCCTGCATACGCGCTCCATTGCGTTATCTTATGGTTATCATCATTTATAAAAATTTCAGAACAGGTTCAGCATGTTTTCAGCTTAATGCTATCATAAAGCATATCGATATAAATGAAATGATGGAGTGGCGTCATGAGCGAAAATGTAGGTTTTGCTGGTCAAATTGGTCCGGAACACGTAACTCAAGTGGTTGAGAAAGGTTTTAAATCGATTATCAACAACCGTCCGGACATGGAAGGGGGTTCCGAGCAGCCGACCAGTGCACAAATCGAGGAAGCTGCACGCAATGCCGGTCTGGATTATGTATTCCAGCCAGTAGTAGCCGGTCAGATTACGGAGCTTGATGTACGCACTTTTGCCAATCATTATAATGAGTTACCAAAACCGATCTTGATGTTCTGTCGTACTGGAAACCGCTCGAATAACTTATATCAACTGGCAAAACAGATGGACCTGCTGGATGATTAAGTCGTTCTGGAAAGGTGTGGTACTGGCAACCTATTTTAGCTGTATTACACCTGTTTTTGCTGCAAATGATCTTAGCCGTGCGCTGACCTCTACGGTGAGTGTTACGGGGCAAATGACACCAAGCAAGTTTCAGCAATTGATTCAGCAAGGTTTCAAATCTGTGATTGTAAATCGTCCTGATCAGGAAACTGGTAATAGTGTCACGGTGAGTCAATTACGCTCCATTGCAGAGAAATCTCAAGTGAGTGTGATTTATCAGCCTGTAATGAATGGCCAACTTTCTCAGGCGAATATTGAAGAATTTGCTCGATATTATAATGAGCTGCCTAAACCGATTTTGATGGTTTGCCGAAGCGGCACACGTTCAGCGGCCTTGTTTAATCAGGCTAAATCTCAAGGATTGATTCATGAGTAAGTTATTGATTATTTTATGTTGTAGTTTGGCTTTTACAGGCTGTAGCTCGATGAATCTAAAGCCGACTGTGGGTGTGAGTGTGGGAACATCAATTTAGTTTTTTAAATTTTAGTTCCCATAAAAAAAACAGCGCTTCGGCGCTGTTTTTTATACAAATATAATTTCTATTGATAATCTACATAAATTGTTGATACTTTACTATCTGGCGAAGAAACAGAAACTTTCAACGTATCTCCTACCGCACATTCTTTTAGACGATAGCCATAATAACTTTGATTACTATTTTTGAAAGTGCTTGGTGTCAAAAGATCAAAGACATTTGCGACAGGTGAACTTCCTGTTGCTAACTCTGCAGTACAAGATAAATTATTAGCTTTTGTATTATCCTCAGGCGTAACACTTATTGTGGTACCTGTTGGCATAGGCACACTTTGAGCGCTATTTCCATACATATTAAAAGACAATAAACTTCCACTTGCCTTTACATTAGTAAAGGTTGGTGTATTTTCAGCAAATGCAAATAATAATTGCTGACGGATGACCGTATCTAAATTATCGTCACATGTGTCTGCGATATTCGGCTGTCTAATTGTAGATGGAGCACAGGTCGCTTTGTTTCCTAATACCGCACGATTATAAAGAAATTCACCAATACCATAATCTTTGTTATATTGATTATCCTCGTTATCGTCACGGAAAAAGCTACCAATATTACTAAGAAGTCGATCTACGCCTTTAGTATAAAGATTATCGCCATCTAAATCTGTAAAGCTTTTATCACCCTCAACATAAGCCAATACAGTCACACGATTATCTAAAGGACGAGGTTCTTGTGTTGTTAGAGTTACAGAACATACTCCTTGGACTGTTGAACAATTAGGTTCAACCTTCCCTCCCTCAGAAACAAAGCTAATTACTGTACCATCTGGAACAGGGTTCCGTGTACGATCAACCATTCTCGCTGTAATAGTTGCAGTGTCACCATCAATTACATTCTGTAATGAATTTTTAGATACTGATAAACTTAATCCATCTTGAGTTACTCGACCAATGGATACAGATACATTTTTAGATACAGCCGAAACATTTTTGTCTGAAACTAAAGTTGCTCTTATCTCTACAGGCCCAGGTTTATCTCCTGGATAAAGATTCACAATCACTTTACCATTTGAATCACTTTTTATAGTTTTGTTATTTTGATTTCCAAATGATACGAACGATAAATCTTCTGGTGCTTGTACTTTCTCAATCAAAACATCTTGATCTGCTATAGGTACACCATTTGCATACAAAGTAAATTCAATTTGACCAGATGATGCTGAGCCACTTTTTCTAATCCCCAAATTAACTTTATTAGATGTATATACTAGTGAATTAGCTTCAAGTGCCTTAATACTGACATCAATTCCAACTTCTGGAATATTTAAACCTGTTGCCGAAATTTTTTGTGTTCCTGTACAAAGCTTTCCATCTGTACCAATCGCTTTATAAGTTGTCGTAACATTTCCTTGATTTGATGAAACAACTGTAGCAGGTTCAAATTTACCACATGGTGCAGTGAATTCGACATTGACATTATTCTGATTGACTTTTGTATTTGCATCTTGCGTTTTTAACGTGATATTTGTTGAACCACCAGATTCTAATTGAGTACTAGCTGCCGTTAAATCGACTAAAATAATATTGGTTGCTTGAAGTGAGAAATTAAGTGCTGGTGTTGATGCTTCGGTACCATCAAAATCTGCAACTGCAGAAATTTGATAGGCACCATTGGTATTTAAGTTTTCAGGTTTAACTGAGATACTCGCTTCACCATTTGTATTTGTTAAAACAGCACCATTGGAACTACCTAAAACAACACCACCAGTCACTGTAAATGTAACTAATACACCACTAATTCCTTTACCCGACTGATCAGTTACTTTGACTTGAGCGCTCACACCTTCTGCAGCGATTGCCTGAGTAAAGTTACCATTTCGATCAATCAATTGTATAGTACTAATATTAACAGATTTTACTTCTTCACCTGTGCTAGGGTTCGTAGTAATATTTCCAGAACTAGAGCCACCATTATTATAGTATCCGTCACTACCACCACCGCCACAGCCCGCCAATATTAGTGCCAAAGTAAGAGCAGATAATTTAATACCTAATTGTTTACTAATCATTTAAATCCCCAAGACCCTCTATTATAGAGTTTGTTATCAATCTTTATTTAATTATGCGTTATGTAACCACAGTTAAGCTTTTATGTAAATAAAGGTAAGCCAAATGTTTTGTATGCTAGCTTATATCAATAAAGTGATTTTGATAAGAGTGATCAATGTACGACCTCATCATTATTGGCGCAGGCACTGCAGGAATCAGTGCTTATAACGAAGCCATCAAATACACCCAGAATATTTTAATTATCAATGATGGCCCCTGGGACACTACCTGTGCCCGTGTAGGTTGTATGCCTAGTAAACTGCTGATCTCTTCTGCAAATCGTATGCACGATATCCAAAGTGCAGAAAAACTTGCTTTAAAGCATAACGCTGTCATTGATACTTCAGATGTTATGCAACGTGTGCATGTCCTTAGAGAACGTTTTATTCGTGCAACCTTAAAAGGTGTCGATCAATGGGAGAGCTCACATAAAATTTCCGGAAAAGCCAAATTTGTTGATCCCCAAACGATCGAAGTCAATGGACAATCCTATAAGGCCAAAAGTTTTATTGTCGCTGTAGGCTCACGCCCCAATATTGATGAAACTTTAAAGCAACAATTAAAAGAAAAATACATCACTTCTAATGAAATATTTGAATTTTCCCAATTACCTAAGTCTTTAGCAGTAATCGGGAGTGGCATCATTGCAATTGAATTAGCTCAAGCCATGCAAAGACTGGGTGCACAAACCACAATGTTTGCGCGTAGTCAAAAAGTAGGTGCTTTAACTAGCCCGATCTTACAAAAACTAGCACAAGAGCAATTAAGTAAAGAACTTAATATCAAATTTAAAACCTTACCAAATAAGTTTGAGATCCAAGCTGATAAAATAAAGATTAACTTTACAGAAAATGATCAGACTAAGAGTATTGAAGTTGAATATGTTTTAGGTGCCACAGGTCGGCAAAGCAATATAGATCGTTTAGGTCTAGATCAACTCAATTCAACATTCAAGGACATCAAAAACCTTCCTATCGATAAAGAAACCAAACAACTTACAAACCTACCTATATTTATAGTCGGTGATGCCGCCCCTGATGCACCCATTCAACATGAAGCCGCGCATACTGGCAAACAGGTTGTTCATAACTGTTTGAATTATCCGGATGTAAAACCTATTTTTGCTTTAACCCCATTGGCGATTGTATTTTGTCATCCTGAAATGGCGATTGTAGGAAAAAGCTTTAAGCAACTAGAAGATCAACAAGTCGAATTTATTCGGGGATTCACCTCTTATGAAAACCAAGGACGTGCTCTAGTTTTGGGAGAAAATTCAGGTGGAATAGAAGTTTATATTGATAAAAAATCAGGTAAATTACTGGGTGCAGAACTCCTCTGTTCACAAGCAGAACATCTGGCCCATTTATTAGCCTGGACGATTGATGCCGACCAGGATATTCATCAGATTCTAGCCAAACCTTTTTATCATCCGACTTTGGAAGAAGGACTCAGAACGGCATTTAAACATGCTCGACGTCAGTTTAATGCATTGCCATAAAGAGACTAAAATCCATTAAAGACTTACTCTTCAAAGTTGGCTACTGCTGAAGCCTAATATTGAGAACTGTAGAATATTAACTTTATATATATCAAATACAAGATGATTATTCCCCGCATAAAAAAAACACCCCTGGCCTTATGGTCGGGGGTGTT
>DDAT01000037.1:0-26282 GCA_002332985.1 Acinetobacter lwoffii
GAATCTTTTTACCGTTTCTGGCCACGTACCGTAATAGGCGGATTAAAATCTGCAATCCAGATTGAAAAAAGACGGCTCGAGCGTAAGGGACTGAAATTCTTTAATCAGGAAAATGAGCTGTTTCATGGTTGGGCCATGAGTGCCGGCTATCATGCCTTGATGCTAAAGGCGTATGGCAAGAAAATTATTCCTTATACACTGACACAGGCATTTTATGGCGTTAGCCTGTTTGAGATTGTGAATTATATCGAGCACTACGGACTGAAACGTGGACAGAAAGCGGATGGCAGTTATGAGCGAACCTTGCCGGAACATAGCTGGAATAACAACAATATCGTAACTAATCTGTTTTTGTATCAGTTACAACGCCATTCTGATCATCATGCTTTTCCAAGCCGTCCATTTCAGGCGTTGCGGCATTTTGATGAAGCGCCAGAATTACCCAGCGGTTATGCAACCATGCTGATTCCAGCCTTGATTCCACCTTTATGGTACAAAATCATGGATCAGCGGGTATATCAGCACTATCAGGGCGATTTAAGTAAGGCTAATATCTTGCCTTCCAAGCGTGCCAAGCTATTTAAAAAATTTGGTGTAAATAACTCTACAGCTTAATGAATTACAAAATAAAAATGCGCCGATAAAGGCGCATTTTTTGATTAATTCTGCCTAGAACCAGTCGGCTTGCATATTCAGGCAAGTATCATCCAGATGCATCAGTAATTTGGCCTGATGTTCAATTTCAGGGAGTTCCCAGCGAATAAAATATTGAGCTGCCTGAATTTTCCCTGCCAGAAAAGTCTGATCTTCTGCCTGCGAAGATGTGCCAAACTTGAGTTGAGCCTGATTCGCCATTTCCAGCCATAGCCAGGCTAGGATGGTCTTACCCATCATATCCAGATACAGGTCTGAATTGGCCAAAGCTTCGCTGACTTTGCCTTGATGCAAGGCCTGGCCTAAAATCTGTGTAGTCTTTTGCACAGTGGCAAGATGCTGTTTATAGATCTTTGCGAGTTCCACTATCTTAGGTTCATGAATCTCTGACAAGGTCTTCTGGATGCGCTGCATGAGCAGATTGAGCCCTTTGCCATTATGCTGCCAGAGTTTACGTCCCAGCAGATCCAGAGATTGAATGCCGTAAGTTCCTTCATGAATCGGATTGAGCCGGTTATCACGGTAACATTGCTCCACCGGATATTCACGAGTATAACCCGCGCCGCCCAGGACCTGAATAGCCAGATCATTGGCTTTCGGACCATAGGCAGAAGGGAAAGATTTGACCACCGGGGTGATGAGATCAAGCAGAATTGCACTATCTTCATCTTGAGCTGCCTGAAGTTCATCAATTAATCGGGCTGCAAATAAGCAAAGTGCCAGCGAACCTTCTACATATGACTTTTGCGCCAGTAGCATGCGTTTGACATCGGTATGTTCAATGATATTCACTGGTTTCGAGTCAGGTGTTTTTTCATGAACTGGCCGGCCTTGCGGACGGTTTTTAGCATAATCCAGAGATTCCAGATAGCCACGATAACCAATCATGGCTGCGCCCAGACCGACACCCACACGTGCTTCATTCATCATCTTGAACATATATTTTAAGCCATGACCGGGTTCACCAATTAAATAGCCTAAGCAATTATCATTTTCTCCAAAGCTTAAAACTGTAGATGTAGTACCTCGATAGCCCATTTTGTGCAGTAAGCCAGCCAGCTGTACATCATTAGCTTCACCGAGTGAACCATCCTCGTTGGTTTTGAATTTTGGTACGATAAACAGGGAAATTCCTTTCACGCCTTGCGGCGCATCCTGAATCCGCGCCAAGACCAGATGCACAATATTTTCGGTAATGTCCTGATCGCCACCCGAAATAAACATTTTCTGGCCTTTAATTTTATAAATTCCATCTGCCTGAGGAATAGCTTTAGTGGTCAGATCGCCCAAAGAGGAACCTACATTAGGCTCTGTCATGGCCATGGTGCCAGCAAAGCGGCCACTCAACATATGCGGTAGGAATATTTGCTTTTGTTTTGGGGAGGCAAAAGCCTGTATCAGGTTCGCCGCAGCGGCCGTTAGAAAAGAATAAGCCACGGTGGACGGATTGGCCGACATAAAATAAGCATTGCAGGCCATATTCACCAAAGTGGGCAGTTGCATGCCACCATCTGCATAATCATGCTGGGCGCAAAGCAGGCCGGCATCGGCAAACTGTTGCCAGGCTGTCTTCACTTCATCAATGGTTTTGACCTGTTTGCCATCAAAGTTCGGTTCTTGTTGATCAGCTTTGGCATTATGCGGCGCAAAATAATCAGTCGCGATACCTTTTGCCGTTTCCAGAATACTGTCGAAAGTATTTTTGTCATGATCCTGATAGCGTTGCAGTTTAGTCAGCGCTTCAAGTTTGAATACGTCATAAAGCTGGAAATGCAGATCTTTATCATTAATCAGTTGGGTCACGGTACTATCCTGAATGTGCAATCCTTGAGATAGCATCAAGACTAGCAGTTGCTTTTATTGAGGAGGATTGTCAATAATGACATGAATCGGGTGAAAAGTGACAATTAGTAAAGTATGCAACAGGTGGTGATTTTAGGCTTTCATGGGGCTCTGGCTTCGGCCATTACGGGTGTGGTCGATTTATTTACCATGGCTGGCGTAAGCTGGAACCGGATCCAGCAGCAGGACGTACAGCGCCTGTTTAAGGTGAGTATCGCCAGTCCGGAGGGACATCCGATTCGGTGTATCAATGGGCTGCAGTTGCAGGCACATTTTTCTTATCAAGAGATTCAAACTGCAGATATTCTGGTGGTACCGACCATCGCTGCACCGATTCAGGATGTATTGCAACAGAATCCAGAACTGATTCATTTTTTAAAATCTGCACATGCAGAGGCGACTTTAATTGCAGGAAACTGTACGGGGAATTTTTTTCTGGCAGAAGCAGGCATTTTAGATGACCGGATTGCAACAACACATTGGGGTTTTCAGGAAGTGTTTCGTTCACGCTATCCTAAGGTGAAACTGAATGCCGATCTGATGATTAGCCGGGATCAGAATATCTATTGTGCAGGTGGAGGCCTGGCCTGGTTTGACCTAGGTTTGCATCTGATTGAGCGCTTGTATGGCTTTGAGGTGGCCATGCAATCGGCTAAATCTTTCGTAATTGATTACCGCCGTGATAGCCAGTTGTCTTATTCATTGCTGAATATTGGCCAGCCGCACCATGATGAACTGGTACAAAAAATCCAGAACTGGCTAGAGCAGCATTTTCATGAAGATTTTAGTTTGAACGAGCTGGCGGAACACTTTAATGTGACTGGCCGAACCCTGATTCGACGCTTTAAACAAGCCTTAGACATACCGCCCAATCAGTATTTACAAGCAATCCGGATTGAAGCCGCCCGTAAACGACTGGAAGAAACCGATCAAGCTGTGGATGTGATCATGCAAAATGTCGGCTATCAGGATCCAAGTTCATTCCGCCGTTTATTTCATAAAAAAACCGGTCTGACGCCGTTGGAATACCGGCGCCGGTTTAGCCGGCGCTTTTAAAAGCTTTTAATGAGAAGGCTGTACTTTTCCTGCTTTACGGCCATGCAGAAGGTAATACCAGACCAGGCAGCTCAGGGTGAGCAGCGCCGAGAACAGATAAAGCTGACGATAACCAATCTGATCCAGCAGCATACCCAGGAAATAAGGGCCAAAACCAAGACCGGCATCCAGGGCAATAAAGAAGGTTGAGGTTGCGAGTCCCATACGCTGCAATGTCGTACTTTTCACCGCAATGGTTTGACACACCGACTGGATATTCCCAAAACCAAAACCAAGCAAGGCAGCACTGGCAAGTAACATCACAGAGTTTTGCGCCTGACTGAGTAGCAATATCCCCAGTGCCATAATCACAATGGCAGGATAGATAATGATATTTTCGCCTTTACGATCCATGAGCGGGCCGGTAAAAGGACGCGAAAGCAAAATGGCAAAGGCATACATTAAGAAAAAGAATGATGCTGCTTCGACCAGATTAATTTCTTTGGCATAAAAGTGAATAAACGACAATATGCCTGAATAAGAAGTAGCCACCAGCAGTACAATCAGTGCAATCGGTAGCGCATTCGGTTCAATATATTGGGCTAGTTTGCTGGTGCTTTGCGAAGTAGAATCTGCCGACGAATGACTTGCCTTAAGGCGTGGTGGCTGGATAAACAAGCCACAAATCAGGCAGCTGAGCGCAACGATACTGGTAAAGATGAAAATTACCTGATAATTAAAATTTGTCATCAGCCAGATTCCGGCAAAGGGACCAATCGCTGTGCCGAGGGTGCTGCTCATGCTGAAATATCCAATTCCTTCACCACGTCGTGTGGCAGGAATGGTCTGTGCAATCACTGTACCCAGTACAGTAGAAGCCATACCCATCATAAAGCCATGTATCAGACGGATGCCTAGTAAAACTTCCAGCTTGGCCGGAATCATATACAGTCCGGAAAAGAGTAGGAAACCAGTCAGGCCAATGACAAGCGTATTTTTTAGGCCCAGACGATTCAGTAATTTTCCGATCAATAAGCGTCCGAATAGGGTGCCGACAATAAACAGACCTGATACCAGACCGGCTTGTGCAGTCGAAGCCCCTAGCTCAGCCACTGAGTAGCCGACAATCACAATCACCAGTAAGTAGAACACCAGAACCAGCTGGAAATTCACCAGACTGATCAGGATAAAATTGGGCGTCCATAAAGGCGCTTCTTGTTCTTGGCTCATTGAGGTCTGTCCTGAGATGAGGGATATAACTGCTGAATGAGTTGCATCAAGGTATTTTTACTGCCTTCAAGATCGTCTGATTCAACGTGCTCAAGCAACTGATCTTCAAATGCATCGATCTGTTTGGAACACATCGCAAAGGTCTCAATTCCTTGCTCACTCAACTTGAACAGCTTTTGACGTTTGTCTTCAGTTTCGAGTTGGGCAATCAGATCGAGTTCAACCAGTTGCTGAATCCGCTTGGTAATACCGGGCTTGGATACATTGAGATAACTGGAAATATCTGCCAGCGTGCATTGTTGCTTTGACTGGATGACGTATAACACCTGCCATAAAGAATAATTCAATTGTGATGACAACAAGATCGTATTGATCTCATCGCTCATCAGTCGTGCGCAGCGTAATAACAGCGTACGAAGTCGGGGAGATTCGGAAAACATATGGTTAGTTAACCTGGGTAACTAAATTTAGGCCTAATTTACGCCTGTTTTATCTAAAGCTCAAGAGGAGAGTTTTAAAAATTATTCAGAGTAATATTTTCTTTATCAGCAAGAGTTACATAGTTTAACCTGATTAAAAAATAATCAACAAAAGACTACATACTTTTTATAACAGCCACGCCTAAGCTAGCCATGTCACTAGAAAAATTCATGACTTAAAAATTGAAGGGCAAAGATGCCAAATAACAATGCATAGGTGAAGCTTATGACTCTGGGTTTAACTGCATTAGAGTTAGCACGAATACAGTTCGCCTTTACTGTATCTTTTCATATCATTTTTCCGGCAATTTCTATTGGCTTGGCCAGCTTTCTGGCCATTCTGGAATGGCGCTGGCTCAAAACCCAAAATCCGATTTTTCAGGATCTATTCAAATTCTGGGTGAAAATTTTCGCTGTGGCATTCGGGATGGGTGTCGTCTCTGGTGTGGTCATGAGCTACCAGTTTGGAACCAACTGGAGTGAGTTTTCCCGGGTGGCAGGCAGCGTGACTGGACCTTTATTGGCCTATGAAGTACTCACCGCTTTCTTTCTGGAAGCGGGCTTTCTGGGCATCATGTTATTTGGCTGGGGGCGAGTGGGACCAAAGGCGCACTTTTTCTCGACCTTGATGGTTGCGATAGGCACCTGTATTTCCATGTTCTGGATTCTATCGTCCAATAGCTGGATGCAGACCCCACAAGGCTTTGCGATTGAAAATGGCCTGATTGTGCCGCAAGATTGGCTTGCTATCGTGTTTAACCCATCTTTCCCTTATCGTCTGGCCCATATGGCCATGGCTGCCTTTCTGGTTTCCGCCTTACTGGTCGCTGCTACAGCCGCATGGCATCTGATCAAAGGCCGTCGTGATGCACTGGTCAAGACCTCATTTTCCATGGCGATGTGGCTGCTTCTAGTACTAGCACCTTTACAGGTCATCGTCGGTGATATGCACGGTATTAATACCCTTGAGCATCAGCCAGCAAAACTTGCAGCTATGGAAGGACACTGGGAAACCAATCATGATGAAGGCATGCCCTTATATCTCTTTGGTATTCCAGATATGGAGGCCGAAGAAACCAAATATGCAGTCGCAATTCCCAACTTGGGTAGCCTGATTTTAACCCACTCGATGGATGGAAAGGTTACAGGACTTAAAGACTTTGCGCCTGAAGACCGGCCGAATTCGCTGGTGGTGTTCTGGAGCTTCCGGATTATGGTCGGACTCGGCGTATTGATGCTGTTACTGGCGTTATGGGGAGCGTGGGCACGTACCCGTGGTCGCTTTTATGAATCCCGTGCATTGCATCGATTTGCCTTGATTATGGGACCTTCCGGATTTATTGCCATGCTGGCGGGATGGTTTACCACAGAAGTCGGCCGTCAGCCTTGGGTAGTCTACGGCATCATGCGTACCAAGGATGCATTGTCTCCGGTTTCCGCTGAACAGGTGGGGCTGACTCTGATTATTTTTGTAGTCGTCTACTGTGTGGTATTTGGTATCGGGATTTACTACATGTTGCGTCTGATGCACAAAGGTCCAGAGTTTATTCATACCCGACCAGATCATGAATCAGATAGCGATGTAGTGCAGGCTTCACGCCGGCCATTAAGTAGTATTCGCGAACGTATCGAAGAAGTTCCTGAACAACCGGATCAGGAGGATAAAAAATGATTGATTTATCATTAATCTGGATTGTGATTATTGGTTTGGGTGTATTGATTTATACCATTCTCGATGGTTTCGATCTGGGCATCGGCATCTTGTTTCCTTTCTTTCCGCATCAGGATGAACGTGATGTCATGATGAATACCGTGGCTCCGGTCTGGGATGGCAATGAAACCTGGATGGTTTTGGGCGGTGCAGGGTTATTTGCAGCTTTTCCACTCGCTTACTCGACCGTACTCTCGGCGCTGTATATGCCAATTATTCTGATGGTGATTGCCTTGATTTTCCGCGGCGTGGCTTTTGAATTCCGCTTCAAGGCAAACCGCAGTAAGCATTGGTGGGATAAAGCCTTTATCGGTGGTTCTGCGATCACCAGTTTCCTGCAAGGCATGATTTTAGGCGCTTATATTCAGGGCATTGAAACTCGAAATGGTGTCTATGTTGGTGGTGGTCTGGACTGGCTCACTCCATTCAGCATCTTCACCGGAATCAGTGTGGTGGTGCTCTATGCGGCATTAGGCTGTGGCTGGCTAATCTATAAAACCGGAGATGATTTGCAGGATCGAATGTTTAAACTAATGCCTAAGCTGATTATTGCCTTGCTGATCATATTGGGTGCTGTCAGTATTTATACGCCGTTGACCCATCCACAGATTGCCGAACGCTGGTTTAGTCAGCCACAATTCACCTATTTTATGCCAGTTCCAGTTCTGGTTCTGCTATTTACCTGGCTGGCCTTACGTGCCTGTAAAAGACGCAGTGAATTAGGTCCATTTACCTATATGCTGGTTCTGGTTTTCCTCGCTTATACTGGATTCTTGATCAGTCTATGGCCATATATTATTCCGCCGAGCGTAACAATCTGGCAGGCAGCAGCGCATGAAAATAGCCAGTTATTTGCTTTGATTGGTGCTTTGATCCTGATTCCAATTATTGTGATTTATACGGGTATGTCCTATTGGGTGTTCCGGCATAAGGTCAGGGTCGGCGATGATGGCTATCATTAAGGAGTGGTCATGAAAGGCAAACAGGCATTATGGTTTTTAGGATTATGGCTGGCAGGATTTTTAACGCTGGCTCTGATTGCTGGCGCATTCCGCTTTCTGGTGCATTTGGCTTATTAAATCGGTAAAACTAAAATAAATGAAAAAAAGTGATCTGAATGTCCTGATCACTTTTTATTATTTGCAATTTATATTTGATAAAATCAAATTGACGATTTTACCTGTTTACGATAAACACTTGGACGTACAGGACGGCTACTTTTCCAAAGACCTTTTTTCTGTTTCTTGGCTTTATTTTGCAGCTCCATCATATAGCGTAAATGATTTTTGTCCTTAATATATTCTTCATAGACCCACGCTGCACCACGTTTGACAATCTCTTCATTGATATTTTTGCGATAGCGATAGACCACACCGACACAACGGCCATAACGGTCAATGTCGGTTATCTTGACCCGAATCATTTTATTATTCACCATGCTTTTGACCAGACGCTGCGATTCTTTACCATAGGCTTGCGATGATTCGGGGGCATCGACAAAAGCAAAGCGCAATTTGGTTTCAGAGCGACGAATGTTAAAACGGTAGCAGGTGAGGGTATCACCGTCACTTACAGCTTTTACACGGCACCAGTATTTTTTGCCTTTCTTAAAGGGACGGAAAACATCTTTTAAATAAACTGTAATCTTATGCAGCAGATAATAAGAAAAACATAGCAGTACTAGACCCAGCACAATTTGCCAGGTGGTGGAGAGATTTAACAAAGGCAAGATCCAAATCAGCAAAACCAGCTGTAAAATCACAGCTAAAAGTCGAGCCATTCTAGAGCAAAGCCAGTAGATCTACGGATTAAAAGCTAATCACTCAGTGTTTAGTTTTGTACCAGCTAAAATAGCCTAAGTATATTTTTCTGGCGAAAAGATGAATCTGCAACCATCTAAACTTATATATAAAATAGCCTAAGCAATTTAAATTTCTTTATAAATAGCCTAAGTAAAAATTTTATAAATTTCAGCTCTCAAAAATTGATGTCTCTTATTCTCGTGCAAATCCTTATGCCAATATATCCCCATATTAATTTTCGGCAGTTCCACAGGGACTTCAAAAATATTTAGACTGGTAGCCAATTGTAAATGTACCAATACATTTTTAGGAATAGTCAGCATAGCTGTCTTTTGTTGTTCCAAAATTTGCAGAGCAGTTGAATAATGCTGACAGCGTAAAAAAATCTGTCGTGAATATTGTTTACGGCTTAAATAAATATCCTCAACTAAAACGCCAGTACGGCGTGATGACACGCCAATATGAGGTGAGGCAAGATAAATCTGCTCATTCATTTCTGTTAATTGTGTACACACTACAAATTCATCTTGCACCAGACGCTCAAACTGGATTTTTTCAGCAATGTTTTGTTCCAGATCTATGACAAAATCGACCTGTTGAGAGGCGAGGTCTGCTGCTATATTTTTACGGTCCAGCTTCATGCTGCTAAGTTGAATTTCCAGATTGAGTTGTTGAAAGTGCTGAACCAGTCTGGGAAAGATCATTGGCTCAATTTCATCATGTACGGCAATTTTCAAACTCTGAATCATTTCCGGTCTGAAGTGCTGATGCTGTATTGAAATATTTTGAATCGCAAAAAGTGCATTCTTCAGCTCAGGATAGATCTGTTCCGCAAACGGCGTAGGTTGCATTTTGCTGCCAGTACGTACAAATAAATCATCCTGTAAATGCTGTCTTAAACGTTGTAAAGCATGACTGGCAGCAGACTGGCTAACTGATAAAATCTGTGCAGCTTTAGAAATACTGTTCTGCTCATAAATTGCCATAAAAAGCGGATAAAGGTTAATGTCGATACGATGAAAATTTCGCAGGTCCATGACTGTTTTAGAATGAATGCTATGCATAATAATGTATGGAGTAAAATCATTTTATTCATAATAGGTTTTGGGTTAAGGTGTTGTAAAGCGTATGAATTAGAATATTTAGAGGGATAAAGAGATGTTTGAGCTTTCAGCACGTGCACAAGATTATTTAAATAGAACCAAAAAATTTATTGCTGAGGAAATTGAACCAGTTGAAGCTGATTTCTGGCAGCAAGTTCATGAGTTGAACCAAGGCGGCGACTGGACCAAATGGCAATGGCCTGCAGAACTGGAAAGCTTAAAAGCCAAAGCCAAGGCAGCTGGCCTTTGGAATATGTTTCTCCCTTGTCCTGAACTTGGCCAGGGTTTATCGGTTCAGGAATATGCACATATTGCCGAACTTTCAGGTCGTAGCCTGATTGCACCAGTCGTATTTAACTGTAATGCGCCAGATAGCGGCAATATGGAAGTATTGTGGCGTTATGGTTCTGAAGAACAGAAACAGCAATGGCTGAAGCCACTATTAGAAGGGAAAATCCGTTCGGTCTTTTGTATGACTGAACCTGCAGTTGCATCCAGTGATGCCACCAATATGCAGGCAACGGCGGTAATTCAAGGTGATGAGATTGTTCTGAATGGTCGTAAATGGTGGTCATCAGGTCTGGGTGATCCAAATACTAAAATCATTATTTTTATGGCACATACTCCAGATGAAACAAAAGACCGTCATCATCAGCATTCGATGGTTCTAGTTCCGGTAGATACCGCAGGGGTAAAAATTGAACGTATGCTGCCAGTGTTTGGTGACTACGATGCTCCGCATGGCCACGGCGAAGTCAGCTTTGAAAATGTCCGTGTCCCTGTTTCGAATTTTATTGGCGGTGCCGGTCAGGGCTTTGAAATTGCTCAAGGTCGTTTAGGACCAGGCCGTATTCATCATTGCATGCGCTGTATTGGCGCTGCGGAAAAATCCTTAGAGTTGATGATTGACCGTGGTATGAGCCGTAGCGCATTTGGCAAAGAGATTTTAAAACTTGGCGGCAATCTGGAACGTGTCGCGGAAGCCCGGGTTGCAATTGATCAGGCACGCCTTTTGACCTTGTATGCCGCCTATAAAATGGATACTTTAGGGAATATGGCGGCACTGACTGAAATTTCTGCAATTAAAGTCGTTGCGCCAAGTGTGCTGGAAAAAGTCGTCGATATGGCCATCCAGATCCACGGCGGTGCCGGTGTTTCTCGAGATACACCATTAACCGGATTTTTTGCCCAGGCACGTGCCTTGCGTTTGGCCGATGGTCCAGATGAAGTACATAAAGGCATGATTGCCAAACTGGAACTGGCTAAACGTGGCTACAGTACTCGTCGCAAAAAATAAACTGGCTTTAACTAGAAGATTGCAACGTATTAAAAAATTTTAAGGAAAAATTATGGCGGTTATTGATGTAGGTGGAGCAGTTCGTCAAGGTGAAGAACTGGATGTACAAGCCATCACCAATTGGTTAATTCAGCAAAATGTGAATGTTGAAGGCCCTGTGCAAGTGACCCAATATTCAGGCGGAGCTTCAAACTGGACCTACCGTTTACAGTATACCAATGCCGATCTAATTTTACGTCGTCCGCCGCACGGTACCAAAGCCAAATCTGCACATGACATGGCACGTGAATATCATGTGCAGAAAGCCTTGGCTGAACATTATCCTGTGGTGCCTGAAATGGTGGCGCTTTGTCAAGATGAATCGGTCATTGGTTGTGATTTCTATGTGATGAAACGTCTGGAAGGAATTATCCCTCGCGCCAAAATGCCACCTGAGCTGCAGCTTACTGAATCCGATATCCGAACTTTATGTATCAATGTGATTGATAAACTGATCGAACTGCATCAGGTGCCTTATCAAGGGACCGAACTTAAAAATCTCGGTAAGGGTGAAGGCTATTGTCGCCGTCAGGTCGAAGGCTGGGATGCTCGTTATGAAAAGGCCAAAACGCTGAATGTTCCATCCTTTAAATATGTACGCAACTGGCTGAAAGACAATATTCCTTCTGATTCCAAAACCTGTGTGATTCATAATGACTGGCGTTTTGATAATGTCATCTTAAATCCGGAAAATCCGACTGAAGTGATTGGTGTACTGGACTGGGAAATGGCCACCCTTGGCGATCCGCTCATGGATCTAGGTTCTGCCTTGGCCTATTGGGTAGAAGATACCGATAATGCCATTTTTAAAGCGACTCGTCGTCAGCCGACCAATCTAAAAGGTATGTTTACCCGTAAAGAGGTCGTAGATTATTATCTTGAAAAAACCGGTTTGCAGCCTGAGAACTGGACATTTTATGAGGTGTTTGGTGTATTCCGTCTCGCGGTCATTGCCCAGCAGATCTATTATCGTTATTACCATAAACAGACTAATAATCCAGCATTCAAGGATTTCTGGGTGGTGATTCATGCCTTGCATATTCGTGCCTTAAAACTGATTGGCAAGCAAAAACTGGAAGCCAATGAGATTGCACAAAAGTATGTGCTTAAATTTAAAGAGATAATGCCAAAATGACTACCATTTACTTGATCCGGCATGGCCAGGCCTCTTTTGGCGCAGAAAGTTACGATCAACTTTCGCCCAACGGCGAGTTACAGGCAAAGCTTTTGGGTCGCTATTTTGAAGAAATCCTGAAAGAAGCGCCTTATGTAGTGGCTGGTTCCATGCAACGCCATCAACAGACAGCGCAATTATCACTGGACAAATGTTTTCCGGAAAGTGAGATTCTGACCGATAGTGCCTGGAATGAATTTAATCATCAGCAGGTATTCGCCCGTTATGAGCCGCGCTTTAATCAGCCTGAATTGCTGAAACAGGATGTATCAGAACATGAAAATCCACGGGATTATCTGAGCAAGATTTTTAGCGGTGCAATTGCACGCTGGACTGGCGATGATTATCACCATGAATATGATGAATCTTGGCCAAGTTTCAAAGCACGCGTGGAAAGCGGCTTAGAAAATCTGTGTGACCAGTTGTCCAAAAGCCGACCACGCTATGCAGTAGTTTATACCTCAGGTGGGGTGATTTCTGTGGCTGTAGGCAAAATTTTGGGCCTTAGTCCGGAGAAAACCTTTGCTCTGAACTGGGCGATTACCAATACCAGTATCACGACACTACGTCTGGTGGGTAATGAACCGCAACTACTCAGTTTAAATGAACATCATTTTATTAAAGCACAGCGTCCAGACTTATTGACCTGGATTTAAAATGAGATTGAAAACCTAATACGCTAGAAAAATAAAGGAATAGGGTAAATACATGGCTAAAACAATTTTAATTACCGGTGCAAGTTCAGGGATCGGCGCCGGTATGGCACGTGAATTTGCGAAAAAAGGCTATAACCTGGCGATTTGTGCACGTCGTTTGGAGCGTCTGGAAATCTTAAAGCAGGAACTGGAAAGCCAATATGGCATCAAAGTCATTGCCAAAACACTAGATGTCACCGATTACGATCAAGTGTTTGAAGTGTTTCGTGCTTTTAAAGAAGACTTTGGCACCATTGACCGAGTTATTGTGAATGCTGGTGTCGGTGAGGGCCGCCGGATTGGTAAAGGTAATTTTGCTATCAATAAAGCCACGGTTGAAACCAACTTTATTTCGGCATTAGCACAATGTGAAGCTGCAGTTGAAATCTTCCGTGCACAAAACTCTGGCCATCTGGTGATGATTTCATCTATGAGTGCAATGCGCGGTATGCCAAAACATTTAACGGCTTATGGTGCAAGTAAGGCCGGCGTGGCTCATTTAGCGGAAGGCATTCGAGCTGAATTGATCGATACGCCAATAAAAGTGACCACCATTTTCCCAGGATATATTCGTACTGAAATTAATGAAGGGGCAAAAAAGCTACCTTTTGAAGTAGATGAAAAAACTGGTTCGCGTTTATTGGCAGCAGAAATTGAAAAAGCACCAGTTAAGGCTTATGTGCCGAAATGGCCTTGGTTGCCACTCGGTCTAGCCATGAAAGTATTACCACTTAAACTGGTGAACAAGTTAGGTTAAAAGCGCTCTTAGATCTATAAAAAGAGAAGCTAGAGCGCTTCTCTTTTTATTTTTTATGACAAACTGAGAAAAATTTCTGAATCAGTATTTTTTTCTAAAAAATGTATAGCTTGAATTTACAAAAAAGCGAAATCTTATAAATCCTAATATATTGATTATTAAAATAAAGTTTTAAATTATCAAAAATTATATTTTTATTTTATTGATGAATTTGCAATTAAATCAATTACTTTTAAATTTTCGTTTCATGAGAAAGACCATCTTTTACTTTTCCTAATTTTCGCCAACTTTAAGAACTTTTCCAAACTGTCCAAAACTTAGACATACTCACTCTAAAAGTGGAAAGATAACTTCTCTTTTTTAGAATTTCCTTTAATGTACAACCGTTCAGAAATTAAAGGTTGTCCATATGTCTACATCTGCGGATATGACTGACCAGCAGCGAATCTCCAAGGTCAGAAGTATCGTTACCCAGGCCGGGGAAGAGGTGCGTGCTCGTTATCCCATACTCAAACATCAGAACTTTATAGGTGCGAGTATTTTAGGCTTTGCCTGGGCAGGCATGATTGCATGCGCGGTAGCATATGGAACAGGTTATCTCTCAGCATGGTTTACCATTCCCTTGATTGCGATTTTTGCGTCATTGACCCATGAATTGGAACATGACCTGATTCATTATATGTATTTCAAAAAAACACCTTGGGCACATCATCTGATGCTGGCACTGGTCTGGTTGGCACGTCCAAACACCATCAGTCCGTGGGCACGTCGTCGTTTACATTTGCATCATCATAAATATTCAGGCACTGAACATGACCTGGAAGAACGTGGCATCAGTAATGGTATGCCTTGGGGCATTCGCCGAATTCTGGTGATTAGTGACCAGTTGATGTCAGTGTATCTGCGTCCATTTCAGATGATTAAAATGATTCATCTTTTTCTGGAAAAACAGCCTGAAAAAGAACGTAAAATTGCCATGATTTCTCAGCTATTTGGCTTTTTGCCTCTCAGCATTATTTACTATGGATTGTGCTACCTGTTTGTGGTCTTTCATGGTTTAAATGCAGTTTCACCGCTATTCGGTTATGAGATGCTCTGGTCGCAAGGCATTGTCGACGCGATGCCGATTGTAAATCTGCTGGCAGTCATCTGGGTGATTCCGAACTTTATCCGTTCTTTTAGCTTGCAGTTTGTCAGCTCAAATATGCATTACTATGGCGATATTGATCCACGTGATGTGATCAAACAAACCCAAGTGCTCAATCCATGGTGGATGGTTCCGTTCCAGTTATTCTGCTGTAATTTTGGTTCGACCCATGCGATTCATCATTTTGTGGTCAAAGAGCCATTTTATATCCGTCAACTGACGTCCAAAACGGCGCATAAAGTAATGAAAGAAGTGGGCGTGCGTTTTAATGATGTGGGAACTTTTAAGCGTATGAATCGCTGGAATGACTATAAAATCTAAGCTTTAATTTCCATAAGAAATCCCGTTTTTAAGCGGGATTTTTTTATATTTATCCTTGATGTTTTACCCAATGGCAAGATGTATAAGCCTGTATTTTGCAAGAATCCTATCTTAGTTAAATTTAGGTGAACATTCATTTAAAATGACTGTTGAGGAAATAGTTCAAAAGAATAAACTCAGGTAAAATTAAGTATATCCCTATATAAATTAGCCCGCTATGTTGCTGAAAGCCGCCACCATTGCCTTGATTCCTGCACTTGTCATTCAGGGTAATCGTGTCAAGAAAAATACCCTAAGACTGCCGGAACCTGAAGGTGCACGTGAAGGTCAAACCGGAACCGGCAACAAACTGTCTCTGCTGATTTTAGGGGATTCGGCAGCAGCAGGTGTAGGAGTAGAACATCAGGATGACGCATTACTGGGTGCAATTCTGCATGAACTGAAAGATGACTTTGAAATTGACTGGAAATTACAGGCCAAAACAGGCGATACCAGCTCAAAAGTAATTCATGCTTTGGACCAAATAGAAGTCCAGCACTATGATGTAATCGTCACGTCGGTTGGCGTCAATGATGTGACCAAACTGATACCTGTCGAGGTTTGGATTCAGAAACAGGAACAGCTTTATAGTAAAATTCAGCAAAAATTTAGTCCGAAACTGATCATTGCTGCCGGTGTGCCGCCAATGAATATGTTTCCGGCGCTACCGAATCCTTTAGCCTGGCTATTTGGCCAGTATGCTAAACAGATGAACCAGCAACTAGAAAATTTTGTGAATCAGCAAGTGAATATGCAATGGATTGAATACGATATTGAGAAGTATCGTGCCATGAATTTACAAATGGCTGCAGATGGTTTTCATCCGAGTAAGGAAGTTTATACACTTTGGGGACAAGAAGTAGCTGGCAAGATTCGGAAGACCTTCTAAAATAGTTGAAATCTCTCAATTTAGTTAATTCTATGTCTGATATTGAAACGCATCCGCTACCGCCATTTTTACCGCCCAATGCCAAATTACTGATGTTGGGTAGTTTTCCGCCACCTGCCACACGCTGGAAAATGAACTTTTATTATCCAAACTATCAAAATGATATGTGGCGGATTTTTGGACTGATTTTCTTTGAAAATAAAGATTACTTTTTAGATCTACCCAATAAAAAATTTCAGGAACAATTGATCCGGGAGTTTTTAACAGAAACGGGGATTGCGATTTTTGATAGTGGCTATCAGATCCGGCGTTTAAAGGGCAATGCTTCAGACAAATTTTTGGAAATTGTAGTACCCACCAATATTGAGCAACTGCTCAGCCAAATGCCGCAGTGCAATCATATTATGACCACAGGCGACAAGGCCACAGACACCATGATGCTGTCCATGCCTGAAGGGACTTTAAAGCCGAGTATTGGTCAACCTAGTCAGGCCCATTTTGTCGGACGTGATCTGTATTTATATCGCATGCCTTCATCTTCTCGAGCTTATCCTGTTTCCTTAGAGAAAAAAGCCGAAAGTTACCGGACAATGTTTGAGCACGTGGGTCTGGTTTAATATTTAGTCTAATAATCTGATAAAAATGATTAAATAAATTTTAGGCTGCAGATAAGAAACAAACTTACTATTTGTAAGTTATAAGCCTTATTTATTCACATATTTGGATATTCGACCCAACGATAGCTATTGATTTTAATCTCCCGGACATGATAAAAGCTGGACCAGATTAACTGGCCACCTTTGGTCCATTTTAAAGCTCGAATACGCGACTCCACCTGCTGTATTTCCTCAGGTGAGGCCGGACGTAAAGGCCCAATTTCTGCATATAAGCGTACTCCTGGATAACGCTTAAATTTCCCTTTAAGTAACGAATGAAACCAAAACAGTTTGCTACTGTTCACAGCCTGTATGCAGGCCATCGGCTGATGCTGTAAATTCTCACAAAAAGTAGTGGAATAAGTATCAAAGAAGAAACCCGTGCTGGTCTTTTTGTTGAGGAATACGGTTCCGATCGGAGTAATGCTAGGAAAGCCTTTAGAGTTGACCGTTGCAATAGAGCAATGCATGGCAGCCCGTTGTGCATCAGCGACCACCTGGCGAATCTGTTGCCATTCACTATCAGAAATCATGTTTTGATTCTCTTTTTATTTTTTATAAATTTTATAACAACTTATTTAGCTTGGCATTGCCTGAAAAAATTGAAGATAGGGCAGTTTAATCAATCTAAATCGTTATTCAGATTATAAAAAAGAGCCACATGGGCTCTTTAAAAAATGCAAAATTCGGCGATTAGCCATCGTATTCGACATAATCCCACAAATTTAAACGTGCTTTAATTTCCTGACGAATCTCAGGCAGCATCGGCAAAAGAGTGCCATCAATCCATAAGCTCAACGCTTGGGCAGAAAGTACTTGCTGCTGTTCATCGACCAGTTGTGCACCTTTCAACATAATGCCGGTCTCATCATTGGCTTCGGTTTCTATACCTTTAAATAAAACCTGTAGTTCATAACCACTATCCTGAATCAGCCATTCCAGTTCGAGCTGAATATTTTCACTAGATTTCAAAACCACCTGGCCCTCGACCGTATCGGATTCAGACAAACAGTTGTGTTCAACCCGAATTTTGGCCAAATACCATTCTTGCTGGGATAAATCATGGAGGGTTTTTACAGGCGTCAGAATATCACTGAACTTAAACTGACGGCTTAAATCAAAAAATTGCATGGGAGTGGAGGGCGAACAAGCGCAAAATACGAGAAAAGTGTAATTCTAAAGTAAGTGCAATAGACTGTAAAACCTTTTAAACGATGATTAGGCTAAGTTAGTTTAAGCAGCCATTCTCGAAATACGGGCTTTCCATATCATGTAATTTTGAGATCATTCCAATGTCATTACATTAGCCATTCACCAGGAAATTCCGTCACCAGATTCATCATAAAACGCTGGAATTTTGTAGTTTCCGGATCATGTAAATGTTGAATGCTACGGCCATCTTTTTGATGTTCTAGCCAAATCATTTCATTTTTTTCATTCAGCTTAAGTTGATAAGCCACGCGTGGTAAGTACTGATCCATCGCACTGGCAATTTCCTTCTGAAAATCTTCCGACTCAATGACCAGACCGACTTCGGTATTCAGATAGGCCGAACGCGGATCAAAATTAAATGAACCCACAAACACCATGCCATCCAGATCAAAGAATTTGGCATGCAAACTAGAGCTGTTTTTGTTTTTAGCCGGGATGATGTCTCCGGTCATAATTTCATACCAGGTGCGTTCCGGCCGGACAATGTAGGGTTTAAATTCCCAGAGTTCGATGCCACTTTTCAATAATTGCTGACGATATTGCTGATAATAGGCATGCACCGCAGCCACATCATTGGCCTGAAAAGAGTTGGTCAGGATTCTGATTTTCACGCCTTGTTGCGCACGACGGGTTAAATAGTCGGCCCCTTTTTGCGTGGGAATAAAATACGAGGACACCAGTTCCAGATGTTTTTTTGGCTCACCCATCAGTTCGAGCATATGGGTATAAATATAATCGCCATTTTTGGCATGGGGACGGGCTTTTGCGGGACTATCCGCAACAAAATAAGCCGGCGCCCAATGAATAGGTTGTTTTTTTAAGTGCTGTTCGACTTGTTTCTCGGCAATGCCCACCCGGCGTTTGAGTTCAGTTTCATCGACATCTTCACGTGCAAATTCAGCTCTGAGCCTTTTGAGCATTTCAGGATGGCCGGCATCATTCAGCACCTGTCGAACGTCATAACTCAGATCATCATTCCAGAAGTTAATAAAGGTCTGATTGGCATCTGTTACGCTTTGACCCGCAAAGAATATATCCACATCGGTGAATTGGAAATCTTCACTGGCATCAAAATATTCACTGCTGATATTGCGGCCGCCGGTCACGGCTGCAGTTCCGTCTGCAATGATCAATTTATTATGCATGCGATGATTAACCTTTTTCATCCGGAAGCCATAATCCAGCGCACGTAAATGACGAAATTTATAGGGATTAAAAATCCGGACTTCAAAATTTGGATGCTGGCTTAGAGCAAGAAGCTTGTCATCAAGCTGGGTGCCATTTTGATCATCAATCTGAACCCGCACTTTGACACCGCGATCGGCAGCTTTTAAGAGCTGGGACAAGATCATATTGCCAATATAATCATCCTTCCAGATGTAATATTGCAGATCCAGATGATATTTGGCTTTGTTAATCAGGTGCAGACGCGCTGCCATACTCATAAAGCCATCATAGAGCGGCAAGAAAGCCGTTTTACCGCTATTGATTTGTTGTTTTGAAAGTTGGTTGTCGATCCAGTGCGCAGGTCGAACCGGCGTAATTTTCGCTTCTTCAGCAGTGTTAGGAGCCAGTTCACAGCCAGAAAGCATGATGCTAAAAGTAAAAATGCTCAAACATACAAAGGGCGAAGGTTTAGTCATTGATGTTCCATTAATTATAGGATCTTTTATTCCTTATCTGGTGATGTTAATAGTTGAATCTCCGAATAGAAAGAGGTTACTGTTAGTCATCTGTAAATCAGCAAAAAAAGGACAGTTTTACATGAAATCACGTGCAGCAGTTGCGTTTGGTCCAGGCCAGCCATTAGAAATTGTAGAAGTGGATGTTGCTCCACCAAAAGCAGGTGAAGTACTGGTAAAAATTAGCCATACAGGCGTGTGTCATACTGATGCATTTACCTTGTCTGGTGAAGATCCTGAAGGTGTATTTCCTGCAATCTTGGGTCATGAAGGTGCGGGTGTGGTCGTTGAAGTCGGTGAAGGCGTCACTAGCCTGAAACCGGGCGATCACGTGATTCCGCTTTATACTGCTGAGTGCGGCGAATGCTTGTTCTGTAAGTCAGGTAAGACCAACCTGTGTGTTGCTGTGCGTGCGACCCAAGGTAAAGGCGTCATGCCAGATGGAACGACCCGTTTCTCATATAATGGCGAGCCGATCTATCACTATATGGGTTGTTCAACTTTTTCTGAATATACCGTGGTTGCTGAAGTTTCTCTGGCAAAAATTAATCCTGAAGCCAACCATGAGCATGTTTGCCTGCTTGGCTGTGGTGTGACTACCGGTATTGGTGCGGTACATAACACCGCTAAAGTTCAGGAAGGTGACAGTGTTGCAGTATTTGGTTTAGGTGGTATCGGTCTTGCTGTGGTACAAGGCGCACGTCAGGCCAAAGCCGGCCGTATCATTGTGATTGATACCAATCCGGATAAATTTGAGCTGGCGAAACAGTTTGGTGCGACAGATTTCCTGAATCCAAAAGACTATGATCAGCCGATCCAGCAAGTGATCGTCGAAATGACCGGTTGGGGTGTAGACCATTCATTCGAATGTATCGGTAATGTAGATGTAATGCGTTCAGCACTAGAATGTGCGCATCGTGGCTGGGGTCAGTCGGTGATTATTGGTGTAGCCGGTGCAGGTAAAGAAATTTCAACTCGTCCATTCCAGTTAGTCACAGGTCGTAAATGGATGGGTACTGCGTTTGGTGGGGTGAAAGGCCGTTCACAATTACCAGGAATGGTAGAGCAATCCATGAAAGGTGAAATTCAGCTTGAACCTTTTGTGACTCATACCATGCCATTAGATCAGATCAATGAAGCTTTTGACCTGATGCATGAAGGCAAGTCGATCCGTACAGTCATTCATTTTGACTAAGCTGTTTTAATCTAAAAAAGACCGGCATTAAACCGGTCTTTTTTATGCGGCTTTCACTTGATTCAGGATACATTAGTGCATGAAAGCCTCACAGAGAGTCACTGAAACAACACACGCCTGCTAATGTCATTACATGCCAGATGCTTATATTAAATAAGACGTATGAAAATACGTGCTAAAACCATTTTAAAGAATAAGGATAAGCTCTATGTCGAATGATAATTTTGATCGTGATGTAATTAAGAATGCGCCTAAAGATGTCCGCGATGATTTAAATGCTGATCCAATTACTGGTGAACCTGGCGCGCATCCTGTAGGTACAGGTGTTGGTGCTGCAGGTGGCGCAGCAGCAGGTGCAGCTATTGGGGCTGCAGGCGGGCCAGTGGGTGTCGCTGTCGGTGGTGTAGTTGGTGCTGTTGTTGGTGGTCTGGCAGGTAAAGGTGTAGGCGAAGCTATAAATCCAACAGAAGAGCAAGCTTACTGGCGTGATAATTCGATCAATACGCCATACTATTCAGATGCTCGTACCACCTATAGCGATCTGGATTATGACCGTGATTATGATACGGCCTATCGAGTTGGTTATGAAAACCGTGGCAGCTATGATGCCCATACTCGTTTTGAAGACGTAGAACCTGATTTGAGATTGAAATGGGAACAAATGAAAGGTCAATCACGTTTAAACTGGGAACAGGCTAAATTTGCAGTGCGTGATGCCTGGAATCGTGTTTCACGTTAATTTTTAATCTTCGGATTAAACTGAAGTTTCTTTGGTAAAACCCGCGATAAGTTTGTGGGTTTTACCACTTTTAGTGATATATATCACGCTTTGATGAATCGATAAATAAAAGTAGAAAAGTTAATAAATATTTTTTTATATTTAATGCTTGTCAAATGATCCCAGAGCGCGTATTTTAATTTCAGAATCACATTTTATGAAAGACATAACATGTTAAAGCAACCTATCATTTCAAACGCATATTTTTATTTCTGGCAGTTTAGCTAATTGCCTTAATGCGTTTGGGCAATGAAAAGGTTGCCCACCAGTTTATACCTGATCGGCAACCCTGATCAGGTTTTTTTATGCCTTTCATTTTTTACAATATTTTGGAGACAGCCATGACAAACTTTAACTATTCATACTTTAACAACTTTTATTGGTCTTATTTTAGTCAGCTAATGACACTCACAACACCTTCGATTAGACCCATAACGCTCAAATAAAAGTTTGGACTGATTGCCAGTCCCAGGATTAAAGTCATGAATACTTCAAATACATCACAACAACATCATGCTGAAAGCATTTTAATTTTACCTCAGCAGCTTAAGCAGCAATTGCCACTGTCTCCGCAATTGGCCAGCCAAGTCGCTGAACATCGTCAAACCATTCAAAATATATTAGAAGGCAAGGATCATCGTTTGATGGTGGTCACAGGCCCATGTTCCATTCATGATGAAGCTTCCGCGCTAGACTATGCAGAAAAATTAAAACAGCTTCAGTCACAGCTATCTGATCAGATTTTCCTGGTGATGCGTGCTTATATCGAAAAACCGCGGACTACCGTAGGCTGGAAAGGTTTCCTTTACGATCCAAATCTGGATGGTTCTTCCGATATGCAATTGGGATTGGAAAAATCCCGTGACTTATACCTCAAAATCATTGAAATGGGTCTTCCGATTGCCTCTGAAATCCTTAGCCCAATGGCAACTGCTTATTTCGATGACTTATTAGCTTGGGGAGCAATTGGCGCACGTACCAGCGAATCGCAAATTCATCGCGAAATTTCCAGCCATATGCCGTACAGCATCGGTTTCAAAAATGGTACTGACGGTTCTATTCAAATTGCTCTGGATGCCATTCAGTCTGCCTCTCATCCGCATCAATTCCTGGGGATGAGCCAGTCAGGTTTGCCATGCATTTTACATTCGCAAGGTAATCCGAAAGCACATTTGATTTTACGTGGCTCGAATAACGGACCAAATTACCAATTATCAGAAATTGAGAAAATCCGGGCCAAACATCAGATCGACTTACCGGCATTGGTGATTGACTGTAGTCATGGTAATAGCTCGAAAAATCCGATGCTGCAACCCGAAGTACTGGAGCAGATCGTATCAGAACGCTTACAGACCAATGTTCGTGGTGTAATGCTAGAAAGTTATCTTGTTGACGGGAATCAGAAAATTTCTGAGCAAATGACTTATGGTCAGTCTGTAACTGATGGATGTCTGGGCTGGACAAAAACCGAACAACTGTTGTTAAATATGACTGATTCACTACGACTCGAAGGTTTGAAGCGTAGTGCTTAAAACTGAATGATGTCTTTCCTCAATTGATTGGGGAAAGACAGAATCGGATGAAGCTGATCAGTGCATCTCCCAGATGCTTAAATCAGCTCATCAGAGCGTTTGAAAATAAAAATAATGATTAGAACGATTTTATAAATTGAATAAAAATAATTAAATTAAAAAATAAACAATAACAATAATTTATTAGAGATCTTGCTCCAGCTCATTCTATACGGCTGACCAGTCATGATCTCAGGAATCTCGATATGTATACAACCGAATTGCTCGATGAAGCACGTAAATTTATGCACCATATGCTGACCAAGATGGTTGAATATAATGGTTCAGACCTTTTTATTACTGCAGATTTCCCACCCAGTATTAAACGACAGGGCCTGATGAAGCCCTTTGGTCAGCAGAAACTCACGCCGGATAAGACCCGCTTATTTGCGTATGCCTTAATGAACGAGCGACAAATTCAGGAATTTGAATCGGTCATGGAATGTAATTTTGGCATTAGCGTGCCGGGTGTTTCGCGTTTTCGGGTGAATGTATTCCAGCAACAGCACAATGTCGGTATGGTCATTCGGGCCATTACCACAGACATTCCGAGCTTTCAGCAGTTAGGCTTGCCGAGTTCATTGCAGCAGGTCATTATGGAAAAACGTGGACTGATCTTGGTGGTGGGGGCAACGGGTGTTGGAAAATCTACGACACTGGTTGCCATGATTGATTATCGTAATACCCATACCGAAGGACATATTATTACTATTGAAGATCCGGTGGAATATGTCTATCAGCATAAAAAATCGATGATTACCCAGCGAGAGATCGGGGTGGATTGTATTTCCTGGCATAACGCGCTTATCAATACTAGGCGGCAGGCACCCGATGTGATTGTGATCGGTGAAATTCATGATACAGACAGTTAAGAGATTTTATGTTAAATAAAAAAAGTATCCATGTTTCTTAGAGAAAGAAATATGGATACTTTATCTAATAAGTATATTACTCAAATATTCCCTTAAATATAGGCTTTAAAAGTTTATTACCATACTCACTTAAATGATCCCCATCACGATAAATTGGTCGTCCTCTATATTCTGAAATACATACGTTTTTATTGCATAATATTTTTGAAACATCTAGGAATGTAGCCCTACATTGTTCTGCAGTGGATGCTAATATATTGTTAATTCTGTCAGATCGTTCTTTATATTTTGTATAGGAAATTCCATTTTCTTCGAATTTTCCATATTTCATAATTTGTTTAGCCATTAAAGGAGGAATATTAATCCCCATTTCTGGAATTGTAGAAACTATATAGACTGGTGAATTTGGAGAGATATCACAAATTGATTTTTCAAAATTATCTTGAAATTCAAGGTATTTTTCCTTCTTTGTGCTTTTTTTATCACTAAAATAAATGATTTGTGAATTCGCTCTATCAATATTATTTTCGCCTTCCATTCTTTCTAAGTATCTATTTACAATGAAAATAGGAGTATTTTTATGTTGCTTCAAATATTGATGACGATCTTCATTTATTTTAGTACAAAATGAAATATCTTCATTGAAGCTTGCATTTAAGATATAAGGGCAGCCAGATCTAGCAGCATATATGACTCCATCTTTACTTAAATTCAAAATACTAGTTATAGATGATGCAATAGCATCTGCATGACTATCCCCAAGAATAATAGCTTTAATATTGTCTTTATTTCCAATTATGCATGTTTCAAATTTTTCAGAAGCGAATACTGACTCGCATCTTTGAGGAAAATCGTTGTTAGCCTCATTTAAAATGGTGGTAATTTTTTCTGAAACACGAAATTCCATTCCATCAGTTTTTTTTATAGTATAACCACAGACTAAAATGACTAAAAATATATAAAACGGTTTAACTTTATATATCTCTTTCCATGACGAATATCTTGGGAAATTGATCTTTTCAATAAATTGATAACTTAAGAATCCAAGTAAGAGAGAAAGTGGAATGCCATACATCCACCAGTTTTTAAATGTAAAGTAGAATCCTAAAACTACTAAAGGCCAGTGCCATACATAAATGGAGTAAGACCACTTACCGATATAGCTAAAAATAGGATTATTGATAACAAAATTATTTTGATAATTACTTATAATAATTAAATATGCACCAAACACAGGTATTAGTGCCATATAACCTGGCCACAATGTATCTTTTGACATAAAGAAATAAGACGTAACAATAAGAACAATACCTAAGGATTGAACTGTAATTTTTGTGATCTTATTTTTAAGTGACCAGGGATATAGGAAAGCTAATCCACCGAGTAACATTTCCCAAGCTCGGCTTGTCAGTAAGAAATAAGCAGTTTTGCTGTCTTTGTAAGTTGTATAAATACAGTAAATAAAACTCGCTAGAAATAATCCTATAACAACACGTTTTAGGTTTTTGAAACTTAAATATTGTTTTAGAATAACAATGAAAATAGGAAAGAAGATATAGAATTGCCATTCAACAGATAAAGACCATGTGTGTAATAGCCATTTTGTATGTTCTGCTGTATCGAAATAACCACCACCTTTTGCAAATAAAAGATTTGAGATAAATAAGGAGCTTTTCTCAACTTGACGTCCTAGATCACGATAATCAATTGGGGTTAAATAGAACCAACCAAATACAAGTAAAACAGCTGACATAGCAGCTAATACAGGGATAATTCGATTTGCTCGAGCATTGTAAAATTTGAATAACTTAAAAATATTCTTTTCTACACCACCAAAAATAATCGATGTCATTAAGAAACCAGAAATGACAAAGAAAACATCAACCCCAGCAAATCCACCTGGTAACCATTGTGGATTAAAGTGAAAAATGACAACAGCAAGAACAGCGATTGCTCGTAGTCCGTTTATATCGTATCTAAATTGCATGAAAAAAAGTAGTTAAGTTATAAATTGGCACATTCTATAACTAAATGAAATATAAGTCAGAATTAATGATTAATTTAAAGAATTCCTAAAATTAACATAATACACCTTATACGAA
>DDAT01000037.1:26367-38365 GCA_002332985.1 Acinetobacter lwoffii
TTATACGAAATTCTCTATTTTATTTTATATAAATCATATTCTTATAGTAAAATAAAAAGCCTAACTTAGCTGAATTAGGCTTTTTTAATAATTTACGAAGTTCCACGCCTATTATTTGAGCAAAGTTCCACGGTTTTGTTCAACTTTTATAAATATTGTCCTATTTTTCATAAGTCATTATTACATGTGATAGAACCGAAATTGGTACAAAAAATAGGGAAGTTGGTAATCATAAAGAAAGAAAAATAACACTCTATATGTCGCAAATGACAAATAATGAATCGTCTAACAGAATTCAACCTTTAAAATTACAATCCTATTTTTTTGGCAGAGTTGCTTTAAAAAGCTTAAGTACTTCTACTTAATTTAATTTTTATTGAAGTAGGTCACATAAATATTAAAAAATATTTTCTTTATAAATCAAATATATTTGAGCATATTTATAAAACGCTGCACAATGAAATTAAAATATTTGGCATAAATCTAAGATCAAGATTTGTGCAGTTGTGCATTTCCGGGGGAAAGAAAATGTTCACGGCAGAACTGTTGGACGAAGCAAAAAAATTCATGCATCACATGCTGACCAAAGTAGTGGAATATGGCGGTTCGGATTTATTTATTACGGCTGATTTTCCACCGAGTATTAAACATCAAGGCTTAATGAAACCTTTTGGGCAGCAGGAACTTACGGCTGAAAAAACCAAGCTGTTTGCCTATAGCCTGATGAATGATAAACAGCGTAAAGAATTTGAAACTGAACTTGAGTGCAACTTTGCCATCACCGTGCCGGGGGTTTCCCGTTTCCGGGTCAATGTGTTCCAGCAACAACTCAATGTTGGTATGGTAATTCGTACCATCACTGCAGAAATTCCAAACTTCCAGAAGCTGAAATTACCGGAATCGCTGAAACATGTGATTATGGAAAAACGCGGACTGGTACTGGTGGTCGGAGGAACTGGTTCGGGTAAATCAACTTCACTCGCAGCGATGATTGACTACCGTAATGAAAATTCGGCCGGGCATATCATTACCGTGGAAGATCCAGTGGAATATGTGCATAAGCATAAAAAATCCATGATTACCCATCGTGAAGTCGGAGTGGATTGCCATTCCTGGCATAATGCGCTGAAAAATACCTTGCGTCAGGCTCCAGATGTAATTCTGATTGGGGAAATTCGCGATACTGAAACCATGGAACACGCGATTGCCTTTGCGGAAACCGGACATCTGTGTCTGGGAACGCTGCACTCTAATAATGCCAACCAGACTTTAGACCGAATTATCAACTTTTTCCCGGAAGAACGCCGGAACCAGCTATTAATGGATTTGTCATCCAATATGAAGGCGATCATTTCACAGCGTCTGATTCGTACTCAAGATGGTAAAGGCCGTCGTGCAGCGATTGAAATCATGTTAAATACGCCACTGATGTCTGACCTGATTTTGAAAGGTGAATTCCACGAATTGAAAGCGATTATGGCGAAATCGCGTGAACTGGGCATGCAGACCTTTGACCAGGCCTTATTTGACCTGTATAACCAGGGTGAAATTTCTTATGAAGAAGCCTTGCGCAATGCCGATTCGACCAATGAACTGCGCTTACAAATCAAGCTGAAAAGTAACCGACAGGACACTACCGTAGCCACAGAGGCAACCCAATTCACCATGATGCAAGAGCCAAAAGCGGAAGAGAAACAAGCAGAGAATACTTCGGTGTCAGAATAAATATTTGCTCAAAAAATCACAGGCAGAATTTTCTGCCTGTTTTTTTATTGATCTTATTTATTATTCGATTCAATCCATAGAACTAGACGGTTTTACGTTGCACCACCAGCTTAAAATAAACAATACTGCTTAAGGTTAAAATACCGCATAGCATAAAAGCAAACTGATAACTGTAAGCTGCAATGATGGTACCAATCAGTAGTGAACCGATGGCAATACCCAGGTCATAAAACGTATAAAAAGTTGAAGTTGCATAGCCAATTCGATGCTTGGGCGCACATTGAATCGCCAAAGTTTGAATACACGGCTGCACACTACCAAAGCCCACACCAACCATGACTGCAGCCAGCATAAATCCCCATAAGCTCTGAATCTGGCTCAGTAAAAATAAACCCGAACTAAAAGCCAGCAATGCCGGATAAATCACATATTGCGGGCCTTTACGATCATAAATCTTTCCGGTGATCGGCCGTAAGCTCATCATGGAAATCGCAAAAACCACAAAGAATAAACCTGCATAGGCCATTAAATCCTTGCTGGCTGCGAAGGGTGCGATAAAAGACATGGTGCTCGCATAAGAAAAAGAAATCAGCATGGCCAATACTGCGACAGGCAGCACTTTCTTTTCCACAAAATCTGTCAGCTCAAGCGAGGTTTTCTTATTGGTATTTTTGATGATTTTTTCAGGTTCTTTGACCGGAATCAAAAAACAGAAGGCAAATCCGATAAAAACCAAGACGATCAACAGCATACTGACCTGAAAATAAGACCAGTATTCCATCAGGCTTAGACCTATTAACGGACCTAAGACAATCCCCAGATTAACCGACATGACAAAATAGCCCATGCCTTCACCTTTACGCTGCTCCGGAATAAATTGGTTCACCACAGGCACGCAAACTGTAGTCAATATACTGAACCAGATGCCATGGAAGAAACGGATGATAAACAGAATCGTGAGCTGATCTGCCAGCAGATAAGTAAGTGAAAACAGGCTAAAAACACTTCTGAAATAATCAGGGTTCTACGTACCCCGAATTTTTCGATAATTAAACCGCTAAAAGGTCGCACTGCAATGGCAGACACCATAAACAAGGTCATGGCCAGACCTGCCTGAGTCAGGTTGCCGCCTAATTCTTTTAAGATGTATATTGGCAAAATTGTGGTTTGCGCAAAATAGAAAATAAATAGAAATAGGTTGTTGGCCAGACAAAGGATAAATGACTTGGTCCATAGTGGCGCTGCAATGGCATTCATGATTTTCCTAAAATGATATGCTGTGAGACGCTGGGCTCAGCATGGGAAATTATTGTTATAAATAAGCGCGACCTATTCAGGAGCGAAGCAGATATGAGCAGACTTTAGGGAAAATAAGTGAAAAATACAATGATATTTCATGATAAATACATGAAATTTAATTTGAACTGGAAAATGCAACGACGGATCTACAATAAAAAATCAGCCCGGAGGCTGATTTTTTTCAAGTTAAAATGGCTTATAGGCCAGCTTCATATTCTGTATTGGAAAGCAGCTTTTCGACATCTGCTATATTGTCTGGCTTGATTTTATAGATCCAGCCTTTGCCGTATGGGTCATCATTAATAAAATCAGGATCATCTTCAAGATCAGGATTGATTTCAACCACTACGCCAGACACCGGTGCATGAATATCGGAAGCTGTTTTAACTGATTCAACCACGCCAGCTTGTTCGCCCGCAGTGATATGTGAATCAAGATCTGGTGCTTCTACATAAACCAAATCACCTAACGCATCCTGTGCATGGTCGGAAATACCGGTCACAACAAGATCACCCTCAATGCGCACCCATTCATGTGTACTTGCGTACTTTAATTCTGCAGGATGATTCATTGATAACTCCTTAAAAATCTTAAGATCATTTTTGACATGTTTTATACATTCTTTTTAAGAAAAACAAAAGGCTTATGCTCCCTTATAAATAAGGATCTTTGCGCCAGTTGCTCGGGCTGCGACCACTCCAGCGTTTAAACGCCCGGCTAAAATTGGCGACATCACTATAGCCCAGTTCATCGGCAATCTGTTCCAGAGTGAAATCTGTCCGGGACAATAACGAGGTGGCATGCCGGTAACGCACTTCATCGACCAGGGTAGAAAATGAGGTGCCTTCAGCGGCGAGTTGACGTTTTAAGGTGCGGTCAGACATGTGTAAGCGATCCGCCACACTTTCAATACTCAGATAATGCTGCTCGGCATGGGTCAAGATATCTCGGACGCGCATCGCAATCCGATGCCGTTCGCCCAAGGCAGAAAGTTCCGTTTCACACTGGTTAATCGCAATCTGGCTGGCAATCGGATCGGCGTGCACCAGCTTATTCATCAGGTAACTTTTATCAAAGCTCAGAATTAAATGCGGTTGTTCAAAACGGAACTGATGCGTTGGAAACTTCGCCATAAAGCGTTCAAAACCTTCCGGCTTCTTAAAATCGAAGTCGATTTCTCCCGTGGCATCGGTAACGCCTGTAATCGCTTTGGCCATACTGATCAGACCGATCATCAAGGCAATGGAAATTTCGGTGCGCAGAGGTTCAAGCTGAATATCGGTTTGCAACTGTACCGTGGCTTTGGCACCAAAAGTCGAGAAAAATAGTTGCAGGAAGGGTAAACGGAGTTGAATAAATCGGTTCGCCAGTACCAGCGCATCGGTAATATTATTCGCCGTCATAATGGCATAGCCAATAAAGCCATGAATCGAGATCCGCATCTGTGTGCCAAGATGATAACCTAAGGTCGGCTCTCCGGTCAGTTTCAGGGCATATTTGACCAGTTCATTGGCGACAGGAGTTGGAATACGAAAATCAGGATCTGCCAACTGTTCACTGGTCAGGCCAAAAGGTTGGAAAAGCGACTCATTGTTATAACCCCAGCGGGAAATGACATCGAGAAGCAAGAGACCGTAAACACCTGGAATTCCTTGGTCTTGGCGTGGAGCAATTGTTTTCATGCGCGATCCGTTGCACTCATTCAAATTTTTTTATTTATAAATAGATATTGGCATGAAGCCACCAAATTTTTCATTAAAATTGTTGGACAAAATTTTGGCGATTGTGATTCTGCCACTGGCAGATTAGCCTGAATTCAGCATTAAAATCAATTTAAACCACATAATTTTATTGATGAAATTAAAATTATTTTATTGAATAAGTCGCATCCCAGCATCTGTTTGCTCAGGACAGGACGATTGGTCTAGTTTTATTAATCATTGAACAGGACTTCTTCAGAGAGCTTTCAGAACTAGAGAGAGATGTCATTTCATAAGATACCAGATAGATGGCAACTTGCTGTTCATCTGTAGAGAAAATTTTACAAAGAAAGGTCTGGGCAAAGTTTTCCTTTTTCCAGACCTGTTCAATATTAAGGACGAGCAAATCATTAGAAGTTTTGAAATCTTCTAGAGATCATATTATTCATGATCTTTTGATGCTTTGACCTGTTGCTGAATCAGCATGCCACCAGTTTGACGCTGCCAAAGTTGGGCATAGATGCCATTTAATGCCACCAGTTCATCATGCGTGCCTTGCTCGGCGATTCGACCTTGATCCAGTACAATCAGACGATCCATCTGGGCAATGGTAGACAGGCGATGCGCAATTGCAATCACGGTTTTACCTTGCATCAAGTCGTCCAGACTGTTTTGAATTGCTGCTTCGACTTCAGAATCCAGCGCACTGGTCGCTTCATCCAGAATCAGAATCGGCGCATCTTTCAGGAATACACGTGCAATTGCAATTCGCTGACGCTGTCCAC
This sequence comes from Acinetobacter lwoffii, assembly GCA_002332985.1. Classification (GTDB taxonomy): domain Bacteria; phylum Pseudomonadota; class Gammaproteobacteria; order Pseudomonadales; family Moraxellaceae; genus Acinetobacter; species Acinetobacter lwoffii_N. The sequence goes on from DDAT01000037.1 coordinate 31,877, forward strand.
CGGAAAGTTTCACGCCACGTTCACCGACATAGGCTTCATAGCCTTTTTTGCCACGCAAATCCGTCAGATTAGGAATAAATTCTTCTGCTTTGGCTTTACGCACAGCTTCAAACATTTCTTCATCAGTCGCATCTGGACGACCATATTTAATGTTTTCCGCGACAGTGCGATGTAGCAGTGAAGTATCTTGAGTCACTAATGCAATATTCTTGCGCAAACTGTCCTGAGTCACATCGTCAATATCCTGACCATCAATCAAGATACGACCCTGGTTAATATGATAAAAATGCAGCAACAGTTGAATCAGGGTAGATTTCCCTGCACCTGAACGGCCGACAATACCAATTTTTTCACCTGGGCGAATGGTCAGATTAAACTGATCAATCACGTTTTTATCATTATAGGCAAAGCTGACATTTTCGAATTTAATTTCACCGTGATTGAGCTGTAGCTCTTTGGCACCCGGTTTATCTTCAATGGCAATTTTGCGGCCTAAAGTTTTCATACCATCCTGAATGGTACCGACATTTTCAAACAGGGCAGAGGTCTGCCACATCATAAATTCGGCAATACTGTTCAGTTTCAGTACCATTGCTGTAGTTGCAGCAATAATGCCCAGCTCGGCCTGACCTTCCATCCACAACCAGATCGCAGTACCCAGTACGCCGCCATATAACACTACACTCAGCAGTAAAATACTGATTTCGTATTGGGCACCCAGACGCATCTGTTTATATACCGTTACCATAAATTCCTGCATAGAGGTCTTGGCATACTGGCTTTCACGACCGGCATGAGCAAACAGCTTGACAGTCTGAATATTGGTATAGGCATCCGTGATACGCCCGGTCATGACGGCACGGGCATCCGCCTGAGCATTGGAAATTTTGCTCAAACGTGGAATGAAATAACACGCTGCACAGATAAACAAGGCTAGCCAGACCATCAATGGAATGATCAGCAAGGGTGAAATTGCACCCAAAACAATATTGATGGTGATGAAATAAATCAGCACATACGCCAGCATGTCACCCAGAATGACCCAGAATTCGCGTACTGCCAGAGCGGTTTGCATAACTTTGGCCGATAATCGTCCGGCAAAATCATTGTGGAAAAAATCCAGGCTTTGTTTCATGAGCAGATTATGAAAGCGCCAGCGTAAACGCATCGGGAAATTGCTATACAAAATCTGATGCTTAATTAGGGATTGGGCGCTAGCGAAAAAAATATTGGCCAGAAGAACAATACTCAGTAAGGTTAAATTACTGGCATGCTGTTCCAGAAAAGTATCGGGCTGGCTTTTACTGAGCCAGTTCACCAGCTCACCAATTTTTGAATACAGAAAAGCTTCGAAGCTGGCAGCACCGGCAGTACACAGTACCAGAATCAGCAAATAACGGCGGACTCCATAGGCTGCCTGCCAGACAAATGGAAAAAACTTGGTCGGTAAAGGTTGGTTCAGATTTTTGGTGGGATAGGGGTCAACCAGTCTTTCAAGCCATCGAAACATTATCGTACTCTTATCATGCATTTTGCTTTTCGGGAATTATAAAGGATTCTGTTTTTTTAAGCCCGTAATTAGGTGAAATTGCCACAAAATGATTCACTCAATTAAAACTTAGATTATAAAAATTAAACTAAAGCCAGATTTATGCCAGTCAGGATCTAAACAGATGAGGAAATAAAAAAGCCTGAAATGCAGCAGCATCTCAGGCTTGAGATTGGATGACTTGTGTTTAAGTAATAATGGAAGACGGTTGAGTAAATGCTTCCTTTAAATCAAGACCTGAAGGCGCTTGATACACCTTTAAACCAAATTCCGGAATAATCGCCAGCAGATGATCCATGATATCCGACTGGATATTTTCATACTCGACCCAGGCGGTGGTATTGGTGAAGGCATAAATCTCTAACGGTAAACCTTCACTGGTCGGCTGCAATTGGCGCACCATCAGGGAATGATTTTTACTAATGCCCGAATGCTGTTGCAGATAAAATTCTACATAGGCACGGAAAGTTCCCAGATTGGTGAGACGGCGCTGGTTATATTGCGAATGATGGCTCAGTTGCAGATTAAATTGTTCCAGTTCCTCTGACTTGGTATTTAAGTATTGATCCAACAGAATAAAATTTTTCAGCTTGTTCTGTTCTTCAGCCGACATAAAATGCACGCTGCTTTGATCAATATGAATCGAGCGCTTGATCCGGCGTGCACCGGCTTCCTGCATGCCACGCCAGTTTTTAAAGGTGTCCGTCACCAGTTTATTGGTCGGAATCGTGGTCACCGTTTTATCAAAGTTCTGTACCGTAATGGTATGTAATGACATATCAATGACATCGCCATCCGCGTTCAGCGAGGGCATTTCGATCCAGTCGCCAATACGCACCATGTCATAGGATGAAATCTGAACCGACGCCACCAGCGACAAAATGGTATTTTGAAAGACCAGCATCAACACCGCGGCCATGGCACCGAAGCCAGCCAGCAAGGTAAAGACATCCTTTTTCAGGAAAGTGCCGAGAATCATCAGGCCACAGACAATAAAGATAATCAGCTTGACCAGCTGCAAATAACCTTTAATCGGTTTGTTACGTGACTTGGGATTACGCTGATAGACCAGGTTAAAAATATTCAGTAATTCACCAAGAGCTAAGGCAATCGTCAGGAAAATAAAAGCCTGTGCACCCATTTGCACAAAGGATTCAATCTTGTCAGATAAATGCGGTACTGTGGTAATGCCGTTCATGATCACGACTGCGGGAACAATATTGGCAATCCGGCGAATCACGCTATGCTCAGCAAAAATCTGATTATTGGCAAAAGGCATTCTGGAAATCAGTTGACGTATTCCGCGTACCACAATCTGTTTGGCAAATAGATTGGCAAGAATCGCCAGTAAAATCACAATACTCAGTGAAGATAGCATTTCCAGCCATGGGTACTGATTTGCCCATTCTTGAATATTCCGAATGAAATTAAACTGTTCCAAACGATCTTTCTCTTCAATCAAAAATTTAGATCAAGTTTATAGGTTTGGATCAGATTTTTTAATATTGGATAACTTTTTAAAACATATCTATTGGTCAGAATCATTCAATAAAAGTGCCTACAAATAAAAAACCGGCGAATTCGCCGGTTTCTGATCTTCGATATTTCAGTAATGATATCGCGATGTTTACCACATCAAATCATCAGGAATGACATAAGCTGCATATGGATCTTCTTCATCGGTGGTTTCTTCATTTTTCTCTGAATTATTCACAATGATAAAGCCCTGCATTTTCGCATTGATACGATCTGCCAGAGCTTTAGGCAAAAACGCGTAGCTGGCATTTTCACGTGCAATCACCAGACTGCCTGCGACGAGCGCATTATAGATTTGCTGGTTTAAATAGACCTTTTTGATTTTGCTGTCATCAATAAACTGATACACCGCATCGCCGTCAGTATCACGGATTTTGTGCTGACTAATCATTTGCATGATTGCGGCTTTCAGTTCTTTTTCCTGCAAAGCTGCTTTTTTCTCTAGCTCAATTGCCTGATCTTTGGCCATTTTTTGCTGTTTATCTTGTTCAATCTTGGCCTTGATTTCAGCCTCGGTACCGTCACCGGTGCGTTTTTCATGCACAGCCTGTTTAGACAGTTTTTTGGCTTTTTTATTATCGACCAATCCTGCCTTTAACAATTGTGCCTGCAATGCATTTTTAACCATGAGAATGTCCAGATATTAGTCGTGTTGATGTCGATAACGTAAATAAATCACCCAATACGTGAGACTGAGAACCAGACTCAGCACTGCCGGGATCAGGAATGCATTTAATTTTAAATAAGGATATAGCCAGCTGGCAAGAATGCCACCGCTTAAAAAACCGAGCAAAATAAGCAAATGCAGAACCACGCGTCGTGATTCCACCTCTAAACCGCGCAAACGGTAGCCCATCGCCAAGCCGAGGTCGGTCAGTACGCCAGATAAATGCGTGGTGCGAATGATGGCACCTTTATAGTGGCTAACCATGGCATTTTGCACACCCATGGCAACACAGGCCCATAACAAGGCGTAGCGCGGGAAATAGGGCAATAATAACCAGCAGATCAAAATAAAAATAGCCACCAGGCTTAAAGGGTAACCATAAAGCTGCCCCAAGCGAAAGTGGCTATTTCCAAGAATCAGTCCGCTATAGGATGAACCAATGACATAGCAGAGTGTGACCAGAAAGAGATACAACATCTGTTCTGGTTGCCAGTTTAGCAGGGCCATGGCCAGCATACTGACATTACCGGTCATATGTGAAACAGACTGGTGAAGTACCGTCACCAGACCCAGGACGTTAATCATGCCGGCATTGACCGCAAGAAAAAACGCCCCTAATTGTACCCAGGTAGGTAAACGCTGTAATGGCATAACAAAATCATTGGCTAAACATATTGATTAATCAATATAAAATCAATTTGATGCGCGGTCTACTGCTGCAGTAAATAAAACATCAGTCGATGAGTTTAGCGCGGTTTCAGTAGAATCCTGCAATACGCTGATGACCATACCAATCGCAACGACTTGCATAGCAATATCCGAAGAGATCCCGAACAGGCCACATGCAACTGGAATCAGTAACAATGAACCACCAGCTACACCAGAAGCACCACATGCCGAGACAGTTGCTACCACAGAAAGAATGAGCATGGTGGTAAAGTCGACACTAATTCCCAAAGTATTTACAGCCGCCAATGACAAGACGGTAATGGTCACAGAAGCACCGGCCATGTTGATCGCAGCGCCTAAAGGAATTGCGATACTTGAAGTCGATTCCTTGACACCCAAACGTTTTGCGAGATCAAGATTGACTGGAATGTTGGCTGCTGAACTCCGGGTAAAGAAAGCGGTAATGCCACTTTCGCGCAAACAGGTGAACACCAGTGGATACGGGTTGTTACGCGTCATTAAGGCAACCAGAAGCGGATTAATCACCAGTGCTACAAAAGCCATCGTTCCGAGCAACACAGCAAGTAAATGTGCATAACTGGTCAGTGTGTCCAGACCAGATTCAGCAAAAGTCACCGCAACCAGACCAAAAATACCCAAAGGAGCAAAGCTGATCACTAAACGAATCACATAGTTCACTGCGAAGGCGGCATCATTCAAAAGCGTCTTGGTGCTATCCGATGCATGACGGAAGGCGATGCCTAATGCCACTGACCAAGCCAGAATACCAATAAAGTTTGCTTCAGCAATCGCAACAACCGGATTGGCGACAAAACTGAGCAGCAAATTCTTCAGAATTTCCACCAGACTACCCGGTGGCTGCAAGTCAGCTTGTGCAGCAATATCCAGGAACAGCGTACTTGGAAATAAGATGCTCGACACCACAGCGCTTAGTGCAGCAAGGAACATACCGACCGCATACATCAGCATAATCGGCTTGATGGCGGCGTTGGATTGGCCCACTTTAAAATTCGCGATAGAAGCTAACACTAAAATGAAAACCAGAATCGGTGCAACAGACTTCAAGGCTTTAATAAACAGGTCGCCCAATAGGCTTAATGAGGGAGTAGCTTCGGGAAATACCACAGCCACACCCACACCTAAAATAATGGCGATGATGATTCGAGAGACTAAGCTCATGCGCATAAGGGCAGAAAACATAAGGTTGCCTTGTGAAAATTACGAGGGCTAAATTTGGGAAAAAGTTGCGCTATTTTATACTTAATTTAAACAAGGCTTAAAATATATTTTTATATAAAAAACAAAATATTGATATTGTTGATTTATTCTAAAACTAATTGCTTTAAAACAGCGCTTATATTGAAGAAAAACTTCCTAAAATGATGAATAAATCAGCGCTTTTAAAATTGTATTCATGAAATAAATATCAAAGTTAAATAGATAAATTCAAATTATATTTGAAAATTCAGAAAAAACTGCACTTATGACCAGCTGGAATCTCCGGCCATAAGTTCCAGTATCTGCTGTTTTAAATCGTATAATCTTTATGCTGCTCAAAGATCTCTGGCGCCAAGTCCTGAATCGCCTGAAAATGGGTCAGATAAATGCGCCCGCTCAGATGCGTCATCAATTTAGAAGCTTGCAGCTTGTCCATGACCGGACCTTTAACTTCGGCAAAATGCAGGCGAATATCCAGTTTGGCCAGTTCCGCATTTAAATCTTCCAACATTTCCAAGGCACTCAGATCAATCGCACTGATGCTGGAACAGTTAATAATCACATGTTGCAGCTGGTCATTCAGGCTGATCTCATTGATCAGATAACCTTTGAAGCTATTGGCATTCAGAAACGTCAGATTCTCATCAATCCGCAGTGACAGCACCTGATCGGAGGTGCTGACCTGATGTCGCTGAATATTTCGAAAATGCTGGGTGCCTTCGACCAGACCGACAACCGCAATATGCGGCCGGCTGATTCGCCATAACATCAGCACAAAGGTCGAGACGATTCCAATAATCAAACCGGTGGAAATATCAATCAGGACCAA
>DDAT01000037.1:38461-51795 GCA_002332985.1 Acinetobacter lwoffii
AGAGAAAGGTAATCCACATGGCAAGGCCATCTGCCTTGGAATAGCGCCAGGCATCAAAAAGTGGCTGGAAATTAACCAGCTTCCAGATGGAAACAATAATCGTCGCGGCCAGAATGGTCAGAGGCAGATCTTCAAAAAATCCGGTAAAGAACAGGCTCACGAAAATAATCAGAATCGAGGATAAAACACCGGCCATAGGTGATTTGGCACCGGCATCGGCATTCACCACCGTCCGCGACAGGCTGCCCGTCACAGGAAAAGCTGAACTCACGCCTGCACTGATATTGGCCAGACCGAGCGCAATCAGTTCCTGATTACTGTTTAAATGACTGCGTTGCTGCAAGGCCGTCGCTTGAGCAATCGATAGTGACTCCACAAAACTGATCATGGCGATCATGCTAGCACCCGGTAACAAGGTCATCACCAGTTCCCAGTTCCAGTGAGGAAAGGACAAGGGCGGGAAACCGGATGGGATTGCACCGACGGTTTTAATGCCCTGAAGCTTTAAATCCAGAAAGACAATCGCCGCAATCCCGAGACACACCAGAATCAGGGGCACCGTACGGACTAAAAAATCTGTAGAGCCGATCCGGCTTTGTACTGCCTGAGATTTTAATAACTTCGGCAGATAGATCAACAAACCTATAGAGAGCAGGCCGAAAATCAGACTCGGCACGTGCAGCAGCGGGAAATATTGCAGCAGACTGCTGACAAACTCCGGAAGGTTATTGGCTTTTAAAGGAAGATCGACCAAAAACTTTAACTGCCCAAACGCAATCAATAAGGCAGAGGCAATAATAAAGCTTTGAATCACGGGATGACTGATCAACTGGATCAGAAAACCAAAACGAAATAATCCCAAAAGCAAGGAAATAATCCCGACCATCAGTGCCAATAAAGTCGCAGCTTCAATATAGACTGGTGAGCCGACTTCAAAAAGTGGATTGAGCGTAGCAAAAGTCATCATGGAAATGATGGCTACCGGGCCAATCGATAAAGTCGAACTCCCACCGAGCAGCGCATAAATGATCATCGGCAGGATGCTGGCATATAAGCCCATGATCGGCGGCAATCCTGCCAGCATGGCATAGGCCATCCCTTGAGGCACCAGCATCGCCACCACAATCAGGGCGGCTAGCACATCGGACTTAAATTTGACCGGCGTATAGTGGCTTAACCATGCCCAGGCAGGCAGTTTATGCAGAAGTTTAGACTTGGAATTTGGCATAAAAAGGTCTAAATCACAAATATAGATATATTATGCACAAATTCTGCTAAGAAGTCTTAGCTGATCTAGCTTCTTGATGATTCATGTTTAAAATGAATCATCTGGGTCAGTCACGTATTATTCGAAAACTTATGATCGTGATCTTAATGATTTAAAACGACATCAATAAGAGTTTAAAGAAATTCATCTTGATGACTGAAAAAAGAAAGATTCTTTATTTAGCTGGATTGCCGCAATACAATCGATAAAGGGTATTTAAGACCACAATCAAATTTTGATCTTTAATTGAATAATAAATCTGTTTGCCATCGCGTCGGGTATCTACCACATCGCTTTTACGCAGCATCATGAGCTGTTGGGAAAGAGTCGGCTGTTTAATCTCAGTTATTTCCTCAATTTCTGAAACATTCAGTTCCGCTTGAGACAGATGGCATAAAATAAGAAGACGGTCGGTATTGGCCAGAGATTTTAAAATGCCGACGACCTGTTCTGCTGAATCGCGCATAGTCGTGATTTCAAAATCGGTTTTCATTCAATATGTCCATTATAAAGTTACAGCCCGCTAATTATACGGGTCTTAGCCCGTAATACCTTGCTAAAAACAGTTAAGTTTTATGGTTTTTAATGAATTGAATTATCAATTAAAATTATATTTTAAATATTGATAGATAAGATAAATTTATTGCATAGTACAGAAAGTATTTTAGTTCACATTCGTACAATGAAGTGCAAGTTTCATCAAACATCTACAAAGCAAAAAAATGCTTGTATGATGTTTAAGCGACTTGAACCAATAACATCAGGGATATCATCATGAGTACAGATTCAGCTTTTCCAACACCGAATAATTTAGGTATAGCGGTTTATAGTAATAATGCAGACGCGATTGGAAATACACCGCTTGTTCGTATTAATCGTGTGATTTCCGCTCCGGCCACGGTACTTGCGAAAATTGAAAGCCGTAATCCGGCATTCTCAGTCAAGTGTCGTATTGGTGCAGCGTTGATTAATGATGCTGAAAAATCTGGCAAGCTCAAATCCGGTATGCATATTGTCGAGCCAACCAGCGGCAATACCGGTATTGCATTGGCTTTTGTTGCGGCAGCCAAAGGTTATGACATTACTTTGACCATGCCTTCAAGCATGAGTATTGAACGCCGTAAGGTGGTGAAAGCATTGGGTGCCAATCTGGTATTGACTGATCCGGCCAAAGGCATGAAGGGCGCGATTGAAGAAGCACAACGTCTAGTCAATGAAAATCCTGAACTGTACTACCTGCCACAACAGTTTGAAAATCCGGCCAACCCTAAAATTCATGAGGAAACCACGGGCCCAGAAATCTGGGAGGCGACTGCGGGCAATGTCGATATTCTGGTCGCAGGTGTCGGAACGGGTGGAACCATTACCGGTATTTCACGTTACTTTGAAAAAGTGAAAAACAAACCTTTATATTCAGTGGCGGTGGAACCTGCTGAATCTGCAATTATTGGTCAGGCGAAGCGTGGTGAAACCCTAACCCCTGGACCGCACAAAATTCAGGGTATCGGCGCCAACTTCATTCCAGGTAATCTGGATCTGGACCTGGTCGATGAAGTAATTGCTATTAATAGCGCAGAAGCAGTTGAATGGGCACGTAAAACCGCATCGCAAGAAGGTATCCTGGTCGGTATTTCAAGTGGTGCGGCCATGGCAGCAGCGGCACAATTGGCAGCTCGCCCTGAAAATGCCGGTAAAAATATTGTGGTGATTTTGCCAGATGGTGGTGAACGTTACCTGTCTTCGATCCTGTTTGAAGATATTTCTGCTGAATAACATTGATGCATTTTATATTTTAAACACTGTTAGACAAGCCCGAAGTCATCTTCGGGCTTTTTATTGGGTAGTTTTAAATCGCAGCAGGACGCTGCATTATTTTTAAAATAGTCAGATGAAGGACTTGACCTTACCATGATGGGAATGTTTAAGCTATAACATCAACAGTGAGTTGAGGCATGGAGATGGGCATGGTAGAACAAGACAGCAACCGCTTATATGAGCAGCAGGTGCAGATTGGCGGTATGACCTGTGCCTCCTGTGTCGCTCGGGTGGAAAAAGCCTTGAAAAAAATTGAAGGTGTGGTCGAGGCATCTGTCAACCTGTCGACTGAAAAAGCTTTTATTAAAAGCCAGCAGCCGATTGCTGCCGCTGCGCTGGTTCAAGCAATTGAAAAATCCGGTTTCGATGTACCGACGCAACAGTTTGATTTAAATATTGAAGGCATGACCTGTGCATCCTGTGTGGCTCGCGTAGAAAAAGCCCTAAAAAAAGTGGAAGGCGTGCTGGATGCACAAGTGAATCTAGCCACTGAAAGGGCGCATGTGAGTGCGATCAATTCTGTGCCATTGTTTAAACTAACTCAAGCCGTGCAAAAAGCCGGTTTTGATATTCAGAGCAACCGGATTGAACTGACGATTGAAGGTATGACTTGCGCTTCATGTGTGGCACGGGTTGAAAAAGCTTTATTGAAAGTAGAAGGTGTCAGCGAAGCACAGGTCAATCTGGCCACCGAAACTGCCTGGGTGAAAGCCTCGCATGCCCAGATTCCGGCCTTGATTGCTGAGGTGGAGAAAGCCGGTTATCAGGCCACCATAAAATCTGGTAGGGATATGTCGACAGATAGCCATGATGCTTTTCAGGAAAAGAAAGCCAATGAAACGGCACAACTGAAACGAGATTTATGGCTTGCAGTCATTCTGACAGCGCCTGTATTTATTCTGGAAATGGGCTCGCATCTGATTCCGGCATTTCATCATTTTATTGCCCATACGTTGGGAACCCAGAACAGCTGGTATCTGCAGTTTGTGCTGACCACTTTGGTGCTGATTATTCCGGGACGGCGTTTTTATCAGCATGGGATTCCGGCATTGTTACGCTTGGCACCGGATATGAACTCGCTGGTGGCTGTTGGAACCATTGCTGCATATGGATTTTCCTGTATTGCGACCTTTTTTCCGGAGCTGTTACCGCAGTCCACTGTGCATGTGTATTTTGAAGCGGCCGCCGTTATTGTCGCGCTGATTTTACTGGGGCGTTATCTGGAAGCCAAAGCCAAAGGTAAAACCTCGGAAGCGATTCAGTATCTGGTGGGCTTGCAACCGAAAACGGCACGGGTAGAACAGAATGATCACTGGGTTGATCTGGCAATTTCCGATGTGCAACAAGGCATGCTGATTGAAATTCGTCCGGGTGAAAAAGTCGCTGTCGATGGTGAAGTGGTTGCCGGACAAAGTTATATCGATGAAGCGATGATTAGCGGTGAACCTTTGCCTGTGGCCAAACAGGCTGGCGATCAGGTGGTCGGCGGTACAGTAAACCAGAACGGAACCTTGAAAATCAAGGCCACTGCGGTCGGACAGGATTCGGTACTGGCGCAGATTATTCAGATGGTAGAACAGGCACAAGGCTCAAAACTGCCAATTCAGGCCGTGGTCGATAAAGTGACTTTATGGTTTGTGCCGGCTGTTATGGCACTGGCGGCCCTGACCTTTATGGTCTGGTTCCTGTTTGGGCCTGAGCCGAATCTGACCTATGCATTGGTAAATGCAGTCGCCGTACTGATTATTGCCTGTCCATGTGCGATGGGACTGGCGACTCCTACCTCAATTATGGTCGGAACTGGCCGTGCAGCAGAACTGGGCGTGTTGTTCCGTAAGGGCGAAGCATTGCAGTTATTGCAGCAAACCAAAGTCGTCGCGCTGGATAAAACTGGAACCTTGACTGAAGGAAAACCATTGCTGACCGACTTTGAAGTCACCGCTGATTTTAATCAGCAGACCGTATTACAGCTGGTGGCTTCGGTGGAGGCCAAGTCAGAACATCCGATTGCCCACGCCATTGTTCAGGCTGCTCGCGAGCAAGAGCTGGAACTGATGGACGTGACGGATTTTGATTCAATTACTGGTGCAGGGGTCAAAGCACAGGTGTCCGGTCAGCAACTGCATATTGGTGCAGAACGTTTGATGCAGGACTTGGGCTTAAATGTCGATCTGTTTAGAGACACTGCACAAAAGCTCGGTGATCAGGGCCGCAGTCCTTTATATGTAGCGATTAATCAAAAGCTGGCTGCAATTATTGCCGTAGCCGATCCGATTAAACCGACCACTTATAGCGCGATTCAGGCCTTGCATGACCAAGGCCTCAAAGTGGCGATGATTACCGGGGATCACCAGCATACCGCACAGGCGATCGCCAAACAGCTGAAAATCGATCAGGTGATTGCCGAAGTCTTGCCGCATGAAAAAGTCGATGCAGTACGTCAACTCCAGCAGCAATATGGTGTGCTCACTTTTGTTGGAGATGGAATCAATGATGCGCCGGCACTGGCACAGGCCGATGTCGGTATGGCGATTGGTACCGGTACCGATGTCGCGATTGAAGCAGCCGATGTGGTGTTGATGTCAGGCAATTTACAGCATGTGGCAACGGGGATAGGCTTGAGTCAGGCGACCATGCGCAATATCAAACAGAACCTGTTTTGGGCCTTTGTCTATAATATTGCCTTAATTCCGATTGCTGCAGGTGTGCTATATCCATTCTGGGGCATCTTGTTATCGCCAATGTTTGCCGCAGGCGCGATGGCACTATCCTCCGTGTTCGTCGTCAGCAATGCCTTGAGATTAAAAGCCTATCAACCGGTGCAGTTTAAGGAGTCAGTATGATGAATATTGGTCAGGCCGCAAAACGGTCCGGCATCTCTGCGAAAATGATTCGTTATTATGAAGACATTGGTTTGTTGCCGGCTCCGAAACGTAGTGATACAGGTTATCGGGTTTATAGTGACGCGGACATTAAAACCTTAAGTTTTATCCAGCATGCACGTGAATTGGGATTTTCTTCAGAGCAGATGAAAGAGTTACTCGGCCTGTGGCTGAACAGCTCACGCCAGAGTAGTGAGGTCAAACAGCTGGCACAAAAACATATCCAGTTTTTACAACAGAAAATTGCCGATATGCAGCATATGCTGATGATATTACAGCAATCGGTGGAACAATGTGCCGGCAATGAACAGTCTGACTGCCAGATTTTAAAACAGATTGAACAGGGTGTCGTCCCTGAGCAGCACTGACCTGATCTGCAGTTCAGCTCAGATTAAATATAGTCTGCCGAATCAGATAAACTTTAAACCGATCCTATGGAGCTAAACATGAAATTCCGTATTGAAAACATGACCTGTGGTGGCTGCGCGCGCAGTGTCACGGCTACGATTAAAGATCTGGATGAAAATGCCACTGTGAATATTGATGTGGCGACTAAGCTAGTTGAAGTTGAATCGACAGTCAGTGAGTCTGAGATTGTGGCAGCTTTAACCGAAGATGGTTTCCCGCCTGTGGCAGCCTGATCATTGTCGAGTTAGATCGCGAAAGTGATCTTATGAACTTATACAGCCAAATAAAAAAATGCCTGATCGAATCAGGCATTTTTTTATTATCGTGATTATACCGATGAGATTTTATCTGGCGTCATCAGCGCTTGATTAATATACAGTTTAATCAGACGTTCGCGCGAACCAATCGCTTTTTGGTAATTGGTCGAATTTAATAATAGCGAAGCGCCATAGGTGACTGTCCAGATATAAGACAAATAATCGCGAATCGACATGGCACTTTCTAAAGCCACCAGATAATCATGGGTGATGTCTTTAATCCGGATAATCCGTTCTTCACGAATCCGATAAAGCTCCTGAAATAACTCTTTCAGATTTTTTTCGTTATTGGTTAAACGCTCTTCAATGACATGCAACAGGATGGTTCGGTTTGAATTGAGCATGTGATAGAGCATATATTGTGAAACATAACTTTTAATATCGTTATTATGCTTTTTTGATATTTCTAGAATTCTTTTTTCATTCAGAATAATCAGTTCTAAATATAACTGGTTCTTGCTTTTAAAATGTTTGTAGATGGTTCCTTTTGCGATGTCCAGTTCACTGGCCAGCTCACTCAGGGTAATGTCCTGATTATTATCCAGTAGCAGGCTTTCCGCCATGCTCAGGATCTTCTCTTTACGAAGAAGGAAGTTCTGCTGTCTTACAGTCGTCATCTTCTTGGTCCATACTTTTCGAAAAAGAACCTTTCAAGAATATGCAATTTTGCACGCGATGGCTATAAAACTAAGGTCGTGATATTTATCTCATTTTGTATATTTATGCAGCAACTACTGACAAATAAAAATAGCGATGCTGAGCAGACAGAAATATTGTCAAGAAAACTGAACCCTAGAGATCAACTTTGCTAAATAAAATTCCATTTTCAGTATAATTATTTTATTGTTTCAGCGCACGAAGCTAAATCCTTCGACTGTTTTAAGCTCATATTTATCAGGGTTTAGTACGGAAAGTAGATCAATATTAAGCTGGCATATTCAGTCACTCATACTGAACATGAAGACGTGATTTTTAAGGCAACTTTATGAATCTAGATATAGATTTAATACTGCAAGAATTGGATATCACAATTTTAAAATGGCTTGTTTGTATTCTAATGAAAATTAGAAAATATTTAGCAACAGGATTGAGTATCACCCTTTAAGGAATTTAAAAATGCCGATTTATAATACGCCGCTAAAAGACATGGAATTTATTTTAAATGATGTATTCCAAGCGGAACAATTTTGGCAAGGTAATGAAAATCTTGCACATTTAGATATGGCGACGGCAAATGCAATTCTGGAAGAGATGGCCAAATTTTCCAAGAATGTTATTCTTGACCTGAATCGTCCTGCTGATGAAGAAGGTGGTGCTCAGTTTAAAAACGGTGAGGTGACTACGCCGGCTGGTTTCAAGGAAGCCTTTAAACAGTTTGCCGAAGGTGGCTGGGTAGGCTTGGGTGCTCCTGAAGAATGGGGCGGACAAAACATGCCGAAGATGCTCACGGTTCTGGCGGATGAAATGATCTGGAGCACCAATCCATCTTTTATGCTTTATCCACTACTCACTGTGGGTGCAGGTATGGCCATCAATGACCGCGCCTCACAGGAACAGAAAGAAACTTATTTACCAAAATTCTATACGGGTGAATGGTCGGGCACCATGTGTCTGACTGAACCACATTCCGGCACAGATCTTGGCATTATCAAGACCAAAGCTGAACCGAATGAAGATGGTTCATATAATATTACCGGTACCAAAATTTTTATTACCAGCGGCGAGCATGATCTGAGTGAAAATATCATTCATCTGGTGCTGGCAAAAACTCCGAATGCACCAGCAGGTTCACGTGGTATTTCATTATTTATTGTGCCGAAATTCCTGGTCAATGCAGATGGATCACTGGGTGAGCGTAATGCAGTATCTGCCGGTTCAATCGAACATAAAATGGGAATTAAAGGCTCGGCGACCTGCGTCATGAACTTTGACGGCGCCAAGGGCTATATGGTTGGCAATGAAAATGAAGGTCTGGCCGGCATGTTCGTGATGATGAACTACGAACGTTTGTCTATGGGAATTCAGGGCATTGGTGCAGCAGAATTTGCCTACCAGAATGCGGCACAATATGCGACGGACCGTTTACAGGGCCGTGCATCAACTGGTGCAAAATCTCCAGAAAAACCAGCCGATTCAATTCTAGTCCATGGCGATGTACGCCGTATGCTGCTCAATGTACGTGCTAACAATGAAGCTTCACGTGCGTTTGCGGTGTATGTAGGTCAACAACTGGATATTACCAAATACTCAACCGACCCTGAAGCGGTGCGTAAAGCGACTGACCGTGTGGCGCTGTTAACGCCAATCGCCAAAGCTTATTTGACCGACAAGGCACTGGATTCTGCACTGGAAGCGCAAATGTGCTTCGGTGGTCATGGCTATATCCGTGAATGGGGCATGGAACAGTGTATTCGTGACCTGCGTATTTCACAGATTTATGAAGGCACCAATGGCGTGCAGGCGATTGACCTGATTGGGCGTAAAACCACCAAATGTAATGGGGCTTATATCGCGGAATATATTGCTGAAATCCGTGAATTTGCACAAAGTCTAGATGATTCATTGACGATTAAAACGGCGACATTAGAGACCTGTCAGCAACTCGAAGACATCACCAAATTCATCGTCGAGCAATCTAAATTGAATCCTGATTTTGCCAATTCGATTGCTGTCGATTATTTACATGCGGTAGGGTTGCTCAGCTTTGTCTATATGTATGCGCGGATTAGCAAAGCCGCTGCAGCCAAAGACGACAGCTACTTCCAGAACAAACTGGTACTGGCCAATTACTATGTGGCCAAAGTACTTCCGGATTTGAGTGCACGAATTCAACGTATTCAGGCCGGTGCGGAACTGGTCATGCAGTTGCCTGAAGACTATTTTACCGCACAGGCTTAAACCGCAATGATTGCGAAGGACCAACACTGTAGAGCTTCGGCTGTGCAGTGTGGATAACAATGATGAAAAAGGATGAAACTAAAATGATCGTAATTGTAGATGCAGTACGTACCGCGATGGGCGGTTTTCAAGGTTCACTTTCAAGCTGTACCGCGCCGGATTTGGGTGCTGTGGCAATTAAAGAAGTGGTGGCACGTGCAGGATTGGCGGCCAATGATATTGATGAAGTGATCATGGGCTGCGTACTGCCAGCCGGTTTAAAACAGGGTCCGGCACGTCAGGCCATGCGTCAGGCAGGTCTACCGGATTCAACTGGTGCGACCACCATCAATAAAATTTGTGGTTCAGGCATGAAAGCCGTGATGCAGGCAGCAGATGCGATCAAGGCCGGTTCAGCAGAGATTGTGGTTGCAGGTGGTATGGAATCGATGTCAAACGCACCATATTTAATGGACAAGGCACGGGCCGGATTCCGTATGGGGCATGGAAAAGTGACGGATCATATGTTCCAGGAAGGTCTGGAAGATGCGGAAACAGGCCTGTCGATGGGAATTCTTGCTCAGGAAATGGCGGATAAAAAAGGTTATACCCGTGAGCAGCAGGATGACTATGCGATTGGTTCCTTAAATAAAGCCGTGACGGCGGTGCAGCAAGGTTTCTTTAAAGATGAAATCGTACCGGTCACTGTCAGTAGCCGTAAAGGCGATGTGGTGGTGGAACAGGATGAACAGCCTTTAAATGCCAAGGCTGACAAAATTCCAACTCTGCGTCCAGCGTTCAAAAAAGACGGAACCATTACTGCGGCAAATGCCAGTT
The DNA here is from genome assembly GCA_002332985.1 of Acinetobacter lwoffii. Lineage (GTDB taxonomy): Bacteria > Pseudomonadota > Gammaproteobacteria > Pseudomonadales > Moraxellaceae > Acinetobacter > Acinetobacter lwoffii_N. The sequence goes on from DDAT01000037.1 coordinate 48,865, forward strand.
CAATTTCAGATGGTGCTTCAGCACTGGTGATCACCTCGAGCGAAATTGCTGCACAGCGTAACTTAAAACCGCTAGCTAATATTCTGGCCTATGCCAGCCATTCGCAGCATCCGTCAGAATTTACTATTGCACCTGTTGGTGCGATTGAAAAAGTCCTGAAAAAAACCGGTTGGGATGCTCAGGATGTTGACCTTTGGGAAATCAACGAAGCGTTCGCCATGGTCACTATGTTAGCCATTGATGGCTTTAAACTTGATCCAGCAAAAGTGAACATTAATGGTGGTGCTTGTGCGCTTGGTCATCCATTGGGTTCTTCTGGCTCTCGTATTATTGTGACCTTGATTCATGCCTTAAAACGTACTGGCGGCAAGAAAGGGATTGCGTCCTTATGTATCGGTGGTGGTGAAGCGACTGCGATTGCTGTGGAACTGATTTAAGCACATCCTAAATCGTATATTCAGGTAGCAAACTCAATACTGATTCATTGGAGACTTTCTGCTCTTGGTTTGCCAGGAGCAGGGATTCTTTAAATCATATTAATTTTTAAAATACACAATAAAATCCATATTTTCAGACTTTGCTGATCCCATTCCAGCTATATTTTTACTATAAAAATTACTTTTTAAATTATTTAAAAACTTTTTCCAGCACATGCCGGTGAATAAATCGTAACTTGTCTTTAACTGCTTCGCTCAGCTTGAAGGGGTAGGCATCTTCCAGACCCATACAACGGTTTAAGGCATTCAGATTAAAGGTCAAGGTAACCCAGTTTTCCAGAATATGTTCAAAATCCTGTCCACCAATCGGGCATTCTTTAAAATCCATACTGGCCAGATAGCTGCCATTTCCTTCGACACGCATACCACCATAGTAGGCAGTTTCCAGTGTTTCCATCATATGCAGATAATGTGCCCAGGTTTCTGCCCAATCTTCCCAGGGATGGGCGGTGGCATAAGCACTGATATACTTTTCCTGCCAGTTGATTGGTGCGCCTTCGTTATAATGGCGTTCAAGTGCCTTGCTGTAGTCTTGCCGCTCATCGCCAAAATACTGACGGAATTCATCTAGCAATTCCGGATGCATATGTTGCATGAGCGCAAAATAATAATGGCCGCTTTCATGGCGAAAATGACCTAATAAAGTCCGGTAGTTTTCACCCATATTTACACGTGTAGTTTCCCGATAAACTACATCGGCTTCAATTGCATTTAGGGTAATGACCCCATTGGCATGACCAATTAAAACAGGCTTATCTTCTTGGGGCAGGAGAAAATCAAAACGCAGACCAAATGGATCATCTTCAGACTTTTTGGGGCGTGGCATCATGTTCATGCGCTGGGCCAAATACAGGAATCGACGTTTGGCTTCTTCCAGTCGAAACCAGTAAATCAGGTTTTCGGAATTTTCCAAATCAGGAATGACATGGGTCAACTGACAGGATTCACAAAATTCCTCATCTTCATCGCTGGGAATCATCCAGTTGCATACCTGATAATTTACATAATTGTGACAGGGTTTATAACTGGCATGCTGGTAGTTTTTGGCGATTGGAACCCATCGCTCAGCACTCTGTTTTTCGAATGCGCATAGCTCTTTTTCCGAAGCGATATAACCGATCGGTGACAGACAGTGATCACAAACTGATTTGTAAAAAAACAGCTGTTGCTTGCAGACGGCACATTCAAAATGTTTCATTAAACTCCCTGTAGGGAAACGAACGACCTAAAATGTTTATCGATGATGAACACGAAAAAAGGTTCAGAATGCCTACCTAAATTTCTTCCTGATAAAGAAACATCATAAAAATTTCATTGAAAATTCTATATGGATGAATTGTAAAAAAGGTGTGAATGAATATCCCATCAAAGATAGTTTAATGATTATTGATATTGCTTTAGTTTTTGATTTATAAGAAAATTACCATTATTTAATTATAAAAATTGGTTTAGTATGGCTTTTTCATTTCTTAGTAATTCATTTAGCAATGTTATCATTCAATTAAAAAAATATATTTCTGAAATTAAAGAAAGGACAGATATTGATGAGTGGGAAAAGGAGTTACTAAAAAATTTAGATCCTATAGATCTTTATGATAATGAAAGGCTAAATGAGTTTGAAGAACACTGTATAGAGATCAAAAAAAGAAATGATTTAAGTTTAAAGTTGGTATTTGATAATGAGTATGGGGAATTAGGGCATCATTTTGAATATTCGGATCGAATAAAGCTAGAGTATATAAATTTATTAATCTATGCATATTATAAAGAAGTAATGTTTAGGAAAGATTATAGATACTCTTTTCAAAAATCCTTTTTTGATTTTATTGAAAATAATGCAAATAAATTCAGTCCTGAAGTAAATTATATTTTTTCTTTTATAGATAAATTACCATTTAAACGGCTTTGTTGCACAAAGATTTGAAATGCAAAGCGCCCCTAATTGAGCCAAATTTAAGGCGTAACTTGGGTAAGTGGTCGACCTAATTCCGTAAATCTGTTAAGGACTGCTACACGTGCATGGATCTCATTCACTTGGCTTTGAAAGCTCCTTGCACTCAGTTTATCGCCCAATAATTTAATGCAATGCATCTTGGTTTCTACCAAACTTCGCCGATGATAGCCTGACCATTTTTTCCATAGTGTCCTGCCTAAACGTTTAACTGTTCGAAGTAATTCATTTCGTTCTAGCGAGCTACTCTTTGTATCTTTCCATGGGTTCGCATTTTTTCTAGGTGGAATCACCGCATGCGCTTGCCGATCTGCAATGACCTGACGGCATTGCTTGGTGTCATAAGCTCCATCGGTATAAACAGAGTCAATCCGCTCATCTTGTGGAATCTGATTAAGTAAATCACCAAGCACCTGTGAATCACTGACATTATTGGTTGTAAGCTGAACTGCTCGTATTTGTAGGGTTTTAGCATCTATACCA
>DDAT01000026.1:0-30375 GCA_002332985.1 Acinetobacter lwoffii
AACCGTGATTCTGTCGACCGGTGCACGCTGGAGAGAGATGAATGTTCCAGGTGAGCAGGAATATAAAACTCGTGGTGTAGCCTACTGCCCGCACTGTGATGGTCCTTTATTCAAGGGTAAACGTGTTGCGGTGATTGGTGGCGGTAACTCGGGTGTGGAAGCCGCGATTGATCTGGCAGGGATTGTAGAGCATGTAACGCTGGTGGAATTTGATACCAAGCTGCGTGCGGATCAGGTGCTTCAAGACAAGCTGAACAGCTTGCCGAACACCACCGTGATCAAGAATGCCTTGTCGACTGAAGTACTGGGTGACGGTGCACAAGTGACTGCACTGAAATACAAAGACCGTGCCACAGATGAAGAGCATGTGGTTGAACTTGCAGGGATCTTCGTGCAGATCGGTTTGTTGCCAAATACGGACTTCCTGAAAGAAACCCCAGTTGAGCTGACCAGTCGTGGCGAGATTGTGATTAACGACCGTAACGAAACCAATGTGAAAGGTGTGTTTGCGGCAGGTGACTGTACCACTGTACCCTACAAGCAGATCATCATCGCGACCGGTGAAGGTGCCAAGGCATCACTGTCTGCTTTTGATTACATCATCCGTTCAGGACAGTAAAAAAAGAGCACCTGGAATCCCCACATTCCAGGTGCTTTATCTCAAAGATCTATTATTATTTTCGCTTTATAGGAACTCAGGACGCTAACACCCGAGTTCCTTTTTTTTATATTTATTATTGGATCAGCCAAAAGTGTCCCCACACCCTTTCAGCTGTTCTTTGCCTCTCACTTTTTGTTTTCAACCCTTATTTTTATACTTTCCCCAAGGTTGTCTTTAGATAAAGCAATATTCAATGAACTGCTTTATTTATCATTTAAGATTTGAACAGACTCAAACCCTTAAATTTTTCCAGTAATTGTTCTTGTGTTTCCCGATACTCCGGATGTGGAACAATGCATTCAATTGGACAGACATCTACACAGGTCTGATGCTCATAAAAACCGACACATTCTGTACAACGGTTCACATCAATTTCATAAACTTTTGCACCTTCATAAATCGCGTCATTCGGGCATTCCGGTAAACACATATCGCAATTGATGCATTTGTCGGTAATCAGCAGTGCCATATTTAACTCGCCTGATAAGCCAGTGAAGATGCCGAAATATCCGCAGTCGAACTTGGCAGATTACGGATGAGCAGGGCATATCGCATATCGACATCTGCCGGAACCGGAATCTCGACAATATGACCTGAACCTTTGGCGTCTTCGATCAGATTACCTTTTTTGTCTTTCATTTCGGTTAAAGTAAAGATGATATTGCCCTTAGTCGTCATCAGTTCGAGTGAGTCACCCACCACAAAGCGATTTTTCACATCAATCTTGATGTAATCGCCATTACGTTCCAGCACTTCACCGCAGAAAATTTGATGATCAAAACTTGAGGAACCATGTTCATAATTCTGATATTCACTATGCACATGGCGGCGCAGAAAACCTTCGGTATAACCACGATTCGCTAAGCCTTCTAATTGTGTCATCAGTGACGGGTCAAAAGGTTTACCAGCCAACGCATCATCAATCGCTTTACGGTAAATTTGAGCAGTACGGGCGCAATAGAAATAAGACTTGGTACGGCCCTCGATTTTTAAGGAGTGTACGCCTACTTTGGTTAGTCGCTCTACATGCTGGACTGCACGTAGATCTTTGGAATTCATGAAATAAGTGCCGTGTTCATCTTCTTCTGCGGCAAACATGTCTTCTTCGTTGCGCTGTAACAAAACCGGTTCATCAAACTGATGTTGTTCTTGCATATGTTGTTCGTCGGCATCTTTTGAGCAGCAGCCTGAATCCAGATTTTTTACCGGAATCACATCACCGGTTTCATCTTCCTTAGCATCCAGCACTTTATATTCCCAGCGGCAGGCATTGGTGCAGGCACCCTGATTGGCATCACGTTTGTTCATATAGCCTGACAGCATGCAACGGCCAGAATAGGCCATGCACAGTGCACCATGAACAAAGACTTCAATCTCCATATCGGGCACTTGCTGTTTGATTTCTGCAATTTCTTCAATCGACAGTTCACGTGACAGAATCACGCGGGTCAGCCCCATGTTTTTCCAGAATTTCACGGTTGCCCAGTTCACGGCATTGGCCTGAACCGACAGGTGAATATCCATCTTTGGAAAATGTTCACGCACCAGCATGATCAGACCTGGATCGGACATGATCAGCGCATCCGGCTGCATCGCGACCACAGGTTCCAAGTCACGAATAAAATTTTTCAGCTTGGAGTTATGAGGTTGGATATTGACCACCACATAGAATTTTTTGCCTAGTTCGTGTGCTTCTTTGATGCCAATCGCTAAATTGTCATGGTCAAATTCATTATTACGAACACGCAGACTATAGCGCGGCTGGCCGGCATAGACTGCATCTGCACCATAAGCAAAAGCGTAGCGCATATTTTTGAGTGAGCCAGCTGGTGAGAGAAGTTCGGTAATAGTGGTAATGCTCATGATCAAATCGAAAGACATATAAAAAGTACGGCTTTATTCTAATCATCTGGAATTTGGATTCAACCTAGTAAATCACTCGGAAATACGCGATTTGGAGGTAAAACAAGGTTTTATTTTAAGTAGGGAGCTCTCAATAAAATGTCTTCAACATTCAATCATTTTCAGGGTTTTCAAGCGTTTTTAAAATCTGGCAATGATCAATCGTGGTCGGGGTATTGCAACTTTCTCTCAGTGTGATCAGTTGCCGTTCAAATATCTGTAATTCTTTAATTTTATTTGAAATATCCGAAAGATGCTGATCAATCAGCTGGTTGACGGCACAGCAGTCCTGTTCCGGATTTTGTTCAAGTTGAATCAGGGTTTCAATCTCTTTTAACGACATGTCCAAGGCACGGCAACGCTTGATAAAAAGCAGTCTTTTTAATGCGTCTTCACCATAATAACGATACTGATTACTTGCTCGAAAATTCGGCTGGATAAAGCCTTTTTTCTCATAAAAACGTAGGGTATCGGTGCTTAGACCAGTTTTTTTGGCCATTTCTGAAATCAAATAAACTGACATATCACCCTCATGCTTGACCTTGGAGTTAGTCCATAGTTTCTAATCAATTTATCGTATTTTAGATAAAAAATCATCGGGGGAATGATATGGCTTGTAGTTGTAGTCCTGAACCGGCACCCATCAAGCCCAACAGCAAATTTAGAACAGCGCTATGGATTGCCTTGCTGGTGAACTTGACTTTATTTGTAGTAGAGCTGATCGGTGGTGCATATGCACATTCATCGGCCTTGTGGGCAGACGCGCTAGATTTCTTTGGTGATGCCGTCAATTACGGGATTTCTTTGGCTGTACTTGGTGCGAGTCTGTATTGGCGGGCAACAGTCGCTTTGGTAAAGGGGATGACCATGGCATTGTTTGGTCTGGTAGTGATTGGCAAAGTGATTTACGCCTATCTGCAAGGTATTCCACCTGAAGCACTGACAATGGGCCTGATTGGTGTGCTGGCCTTAGTAGCGAATGTATTTACAGCAGCAATTCTTTATGCTTTTCGTGAAGGTGATTCCAATATGCGGTCGGTCTGGCTCTGTAGTCGCAATGATGCAATTGGCAACTTTGCGGTCATTTTGGCAGCCGTAGGCGTATTTGGTACAGGCAGTCTTTGGCCGGATATTATTGTGGCTGTAATTATCGCTACACTCGGCATCACATCAGGTTATCAAGTGATTAAGCAGTCTCTGGAAGAAAGATCACTTAAACATAAATCCAGCTAATTTTTATATTTAAAGCTGTCCTGCAGGGCAGCTTTTTATTTATTTCCATTTTTATAATATTTGAAAAATAAAGCTTTACAAATTAATAAATTAAATTAGAATCTCTGGCGAAATTCAGAAAATATACATAAATTTTAATAATTTAGTTTTTTGCATCGTGCGAGGGTTAATGTGAATTTAATTAAAATTTTTTCAATATTGGCAATATCGGGGCTAGCCGCTTGTAGTTCCAAAGTCGTGACTTATGATGCAACAGGAAAAATCATCGGTTCATGTATGGCGACGCGTGGCCTACTTTCGACCGCAAGTGCACATTGTAGTGGTTCAGGCGATGCCTTGGGTGTGAATTATAATACGCCAAATGCTGCTACGGGCCTATTACCAACGCCACCAAGCCAAAATCAGATTAATTTAAAACCGTAAATAATAAAGGGGAATATCATGAAATTATCAGCACTTATTGCACTCGTAGTGACTGTTATATTGACGGGCTGTGCATCGTCAGTGACTACATTTGACTCTCATGGCCGTATGATTGGTTCATGTAAAGCGCAAACGGGTTTCATCATTGCAGGTGGCGCAGGCTGTTCAGGTTCTGCAAACCAGGAAGGTCGCGATCGTTAATTATTTAGTGATGGTTCCAATAAAAAACCGGACTTAAAAGTCCGGTTTTTTAGTTTAGCAAATCTTATTTTTCTACAAATGCACGTTCAATCACGTAGTCACCTAGAACGCCCATTTTTGGAGATTCTTTCAGACCGTGTTGGTCAAGAAGCGCAGCAACGTCATCTAGGAATGCCGGGCTACCACATAACATGGCACGGTCAGTTTCCGGGTTGAAACGTGGCAGACCGATTTTTTCAAACAGTTCGCCGGTTTCAATCGCAGTCGTAACACGACCTTGGTTTGGATATTCTTCACGGGTTACGGTTGGGTAATATACCAATTTTTCTTTCGCGCCGAGTTCAGAGAAGAATTCATGATTTGGCACTTCATTCAGGATCAAATCTTGATAAGCCAGTTCTGAAATGAAACGGGTACCGTGAACTACGATAATCTTTTCAAAACGCTCGTAAGTTTCAGGATCGCGAATAGTCGACAGGAACGGTGCAAGACCAGTACCAGAAGAAAGCAGGTAAAGATTTTTACCTGGGTTCAAGTCATCAAGTACCAATGTACCTGTTGGCTTTTTAGAAACCAAAATGTCATCGCCGACTTTTACTTTCTGTAAAATCGAAGTCAGTGGACCATCAGGCACTTTAATTGAGAAAAATTCTAACTCTTCTTCGTAGTTTGCGCTTGCAATTGAATATGCGCGCATTAACGGCTTGCCATTGACTTCAAGGCCGATCATTACAAACTGACCGTTTTTAAAACGCAAAGCAGTGTCACGAGTCGTTTTAAAAGAGAATAAAGTATCATTCCAGTGGTGGACGTGAGTAATCTTTTCGACGTTAAAAGCAGCCATTAAAGGTCTCAATAAATTATCAAATTAGAACAGCTTGCTATTCTAATCTAAATTCATTCTCGATAAACTGAATATATTTAATTGAGCTTATCAAAAAAAGTGATGATGACCGAACTTGCGCTGCCGATTATTGGTTATATGCGTTCTCCCTATAAAGAAAAATTTGGTATTCCTCGTCAGCCGAATCTGGTTCAGGTCGAAAGCTATATCGAAATGGTCGGGCCCTATAATGATCTGCTCGCCTTTGAGGGGATTGAAGAGTTCAGTCATCTTTGGCTGGTCTGGCAATTTCATGACAATAAAAACCAGCACAACAGCCAGTTTCGTCCACAAGTGCGTCCGCCGCGTTTGGGTGGTAACAAGAAAATAGGCGTTTTTGCTACGCGCAGCATGTATCGTCCATCACCGATTGGTTTATCTGTGGTCAAACTCAAAGAAGTGAGAAAGGTGGGCAAGCATGTTCGAGTGTATGTGACAGGGAGTGACTTGCTCGATGGCACGCCAGTTATGGATATCAAACCTTATATTCAATATTCGGATGCTATCATTGAAGCACAAAGCGGTTATGCGCAGGATGAACCATCACGTAAAACCGTCATTTGGAGCGATGAAGCGGAGCAGCAAAAGCAACAATTACTAGGAAATGGAAAAATCTCTGTGCAGACTATTCAGGAGCTGGAAGCTGTCTTATCTCTAGATCCAAGACCTGCATATCAGGAAGATGAAGAACGGGTATATGGGATGAAGTTTGCAAATGTTGATATCCATTTCAAAATTCATGCTCAGCAAGTGCTCATTGTTGCTATCCAGCATATTCCTTCCTAGATTATAGGTTCCACCACAACAAGCCAATCAACACTGCCATATGCAAAATCTGCACAGGCGCAAAATAAAGTACAAACTTCCAGCCACCGGTCAAAGCGGCATTGGCTGACTTGGCCAGGGCATGAGCACCGAGACCTAAAAGCAGGGCGTAAATCAGACGCATATTGGAGGGATCACCTTGAACGACAACACTGGCCATCGCGGCATGAATCTCGAATAAAGAGGCGAGCAAGGTCCCGGCCAGTAAGCCGGCATCTCCGAGCCAGACCTCCAGTCCGTAAACTCCAGCCTGAATCAATGTTAATGTGACTGCAATAATCACAGCTTCTTTTAAGCTGAACATCTGGCTGTCTGATGATTCCATGCTTGGAGCAGGTTTTGCCTTGCGCAATAATAAAAATGCACAGGCTGCCAGAAGGATTACGGCAACTAAAGAGGGCAAGAGCAGGATTTTAAGCCAGCTCCACGATACACCCCCAACCACAATCAATAGCAAAACAATGGTCGAGATACAGGACATCAGCGCGGCGCCGGCATTCGATCGTGCATCCATTTCACCTTTACGGACCTGTAAGCCCAACTGAGCGATGGTCGCCGTACTGGAAACAAAACCGGAAGCGATGGAAGACAGCATCAGGGCATTTTTAGTCGAGAAAAAGCGTTTCGCAATATGCGCCAAAGCTTGTACCACTAAAATCAAGGTCAGTAATTTTAGAATAAGATAAGGGTTAAGCACTTCACCCCAAAAAGGCCGGTCAGGAGTCAGCGGCAGACCAATCAAAATCAAGGCCAGTAATAACAGTCCATCCCTGAATTCGGCTTCTTTAATCCATTTTCCGGCAATATTGTGCATGGTATGTTTGGCCATCAAAATACCGGTTAAGAGCACAGAAAGACCGGCTGCCAGTGGAATATTCCACAAACACATGGCGCCAATAAAATAGGTCATCACAAATGCAAGCTCTGTGGTAATGCCCGGATCATCTGGTTGATTTTTGATAGATAAAATGACCATACCACCCACGATCAAAGCACCTATTACAGCAATCACGATTCCAAACAGGAAACACAGTGCACCCAATAAAGCACAAATTGCAAAGGAACGTAAGCCGGCAAAACTCGGCTGCTGCTCACGTTGCTTATGCCGTTCCCGCTCCAGACCAATCAATAGGCCGCAGCCCAATGCCGAGGTGAGTATTGTGAGCAGTTCATGAAAAGAATGCGCATGCAGGGGAACCGCAGTCAAATCCATCTGTGACCTCAGCAAGCTAAGAGTTGATTATTTAAAAATATATGCGACGAGATAGAGTTTGCATAGATCAAAAATGTTGCGGTAGTAATCAAATCCATTATTTACTTTCTTTTTGAGATTGAAATAGAAACGTACATTCAACAGGTGGGGAGTATGCGAAAAACTGCAAAAACTTGTTATAGTGGAGGCAAGTTTGGGGACTGATAATAATGAAATTTGACTTTGAAATTGATACGGCATGGTGTCTAGACCAACTCTTTAAAGACGGTAAAATCAGTGAACGCGACCGAATGCTGGTACAAACCACTCATCGGCAACGTGAACAATTAAAATGGCACCCTTTACAGTGGATTGCCAATTTTAATCTGGTCGATCAATCTCATCCTCAAACAACGCTGACCCTGAACCGTTTATGCCAATGGCTGGCAGAAAAAACCGGATTGATGTTCTATATCATTGATCCGCTTAAAGCTGATGTACAGGCATTGACCCATGTCATGTCGCAGGAATATTCACTGCGCAACCGTATTCTGGCGGTAGAAATTCAGGCAGACAAAGTTCTGATTGCTACAGATCAGCCTTATAAAACTGAATGGATGTCGAATCTCGAGCAGAATATTGCACCAAAAAAAATACAACGGGTATTACTGAATCCAGAACAATTACAACGTTATATTACTGAATACTATCAAGTCAGTCGTGCAGTCAGTGGTTCACAAAAATCGTCTGCCTATGACCGGGAAAATAAGGGCGTCGAAGCCTTATTACAATTGGGCGATTCCCAGAATCCGGATGCCAATGACCAGCATATTGTCAAACTGGTGGACTGGGTGCTGCAATTTGCCTTTGAACAAGGTGCCAGTGATATTCACATGGAACCGCGTAAAGACACCGGCAAGATCCGTTTCCGGATTGATGGGGTGCTGCATACGATTTATAACATGCCGGCCAATACATTGACCGCCGTCATTTCCCGAATCAAGATTCTAGGCCGGATGAATGTGGCAGAAAAACGTAAACCGCAGGATGGCCGACTGAAAACCCGCACACCCAAAGGACAGGAAACCGAACTGCGTCTGTCGACCTTACCAACAGCTTTTGGTGAAAAACTGGTGATGCGTATTTTCGATCCGGAAGTGCTGGTCAGAAGTTTTCAGCAACTTGGCTTTGAAGGTCATCTGCTGAACGATTGGAATAATCTGACCAATCATAGTCATGGTATTATTCTGGTGACCGGCCCAACCGGTTCCGGTAAAACTACTACGCTTTATTCAACCTTGAAGCAGCTGGCGACTGAACAGGTCAACGTCTGTACCATTGAAGACCCGATCGAGATGCTGGAACCCAGCTTTAACCAAATGCAGGTCAATAATGGTATCGATCTTGGCTTCGCTGACGGCGTGCGCGCACTGATGCGTCAAGATCCGGACATTATCATGGTCGGGGAGATCCGTGATCAGGACACTGCCAATATGGCGATTCAGGCCGCATTGACCGGTCACCTGGTTCTCTCAACTTTACATACCAACGATGCGCCGTCGAGTCTGACCCGTCTGCATGATCTGGGCGTACAGCCATTTTTGACAGCAGCAACCATCTTGGGTGTTCTGGCTCAACGTCTGGTACGTAAGCTGTGTCCGCACTGCAAACAGGAAAGCTTCCTGAATGAACAGGAATGGCAGCATCTAGCTACGGATTATCCTTTGCCGCGACCGGAATTTGTCTTTAAGGCGGTGGGCTGCGAAGAATGCCGGCATACCGGCTATAAAGGCCGTATCGGGATTTATGAGTTTATGCCATTGAGTCTGACCACCAAACAGCTGATTAGTGCCGATGCCAACCTGAACCAGCTGCGTCAGCAGGCTAAAAAAGAAGGGGTAGAGCCGCTCAGAATTGCCGGGGCACGCAAGATTCTGGAAGGTGTGACCACGCTTGAAGAAGTCCTGAGAGTTGTGCCCTTAAATTAATTTTGAAAATGAAGCAATCTTAAGATTCAATTCATCTTCGGCTGTTTTAATAGCATCATCGAAACAAGGTAAGACTTTAAAGAGGTAATTGCGATGAAAATGATGATAAATACGGTTTTGGCAGCTGCATTGATGGGTTCTATCGCGACGGCTACGATAGCAAGTAGCGACACTGCTGTGAATCAGGCTGCTTTTGCTAAATCGACCACAGTCAAACAGGCACTGGCCATGAAAGATGACAGTAAGGTTCAGCTTAAAGGTTATGTCGTGAAAGCGGTCGGTGATGAAAAATACCAGTTCCGAGACAGCACAGGAACTATTACTGTTGAGATTGATGATGAACTTTGGCAAGGCAAACCGATTTCAGCCAAAACACCGGTAATCATCACAGGTGAAATCGACATTGATTATAAACCGGCAAAACGTGTTGAAATTGAGGTTGATCAGGTTCGTTTCTAATATCGCCTGATTTGCTGAAATCAATTTGAACACAGCGACAAAAAACCACATGCAAGTTACCAAAAAGCATGTGGTTTTTTTGAGTCTGGAACTTTTTCAAGGCAAGATAGAACAAGAAAGCAAACGGAGCAGAATATGCGTATTCTTTTGGCAGAGGATGACCAGTCTCAGGCAGACAGTATCCAGACCTGGCTAGAAATGGACGGTTATGTGATTGACCGTGTCGAGCGTGGTGATCATGCGATCCTGGCGATTGAGCAGCATCAATATGACTGCATTTTGCTGGATCGCGGCCTGCCGAATGCGACCGGAGACGAGATTCTGAAAAGTTTGCGCAGCCAACACCAAGATACGCCAGTGATTTTTATTACGGCCAAAGACAGTATTGATGACCGGGTTGAAGGTCTGGATTTAGGCGCGAATGATTATCTGGTGAAACCTTTTAGTCTGGAAGAGCTTTCGGCCCGGGTTCGTGCCCAGCTCAGACAGAAACAGCAAACACCGAATCATATCCTGCTTTGGCAGGATCTCAGTCTGGACACTCAAGCCAAAATCCTAACTAAAGAAGGTCAAGCTGTGAATCTGACTGCGAAGGAATTTCAGATTTTATACAAGCTTATGCAACAGCCTGAACATATTGTCACCCGTGAACAGCTGGAAGAATCGCTGTACGCTTGGGGTGATGAAATTGAAAGTAATGCCATTGAAGTATTTATCTATCAGCTGCGTAAAAAAATCGGCAGCCAGATGATAAAGACTATTCGCGGTCTGGGCTATCGCATGCATAAGGCTGAGGTATAAACCTATGTCAGCTGCTATTTCCTTGCAAACTAAACTGATCAAACATGCGCTGTTCAGTTCGATATTGGCTGGAATATTGGCCTGGCTGCTGTTATTGGGAATTTCCAGTTATCAAGCCAGTCAGCTGCATGATGAATTAATGGAGCAGATTTCTGAGTTACTACTTGGCGATGTGACCCAGGCCAAAGACGCCCAGGTCGATGAACTCAGTGAACAGTTCGATATCCAGTATGCCTTGTTGCTAGATCAGCAGATACTGACTACTTCGATTGATGATGAATTAATTAATACCATTCCAAAAGCACAGAACAACGGCTTTCAGTTTGCTTATGAAAATGGTCATTTTATCCGGATACTGACTGCGGAAGATGACGACCTTCAGGTCAAAATCGTACAGCCACTTTCAGTACGTTTCGATGAACTCTGGCAAACTACTTTGGGCTTTGCCGGGATCTTATTGATTTTATGGCTAGTGCAATGGCTGATTTTGCGTGTTGCGATCAGACGCCAGTTACGGCCATTAAACAATATTTCCCGGGCGATTGGTTCCAAAACTGCTCAGGATCTAAGCCCTCTCAAAACGCCTGATCCTGAAATCACTGAACTGCAACCGATTATTCGTCAGTTGAATGCCATGCTCGGCCGGCTGGAAAAGTCACTGGCTGCCGAACAGCGTTTTACTGCAGATGCTTCACATGAGCTGCGTTCTCCACTGTCTGCAATTCAAATGCGTCTACAGGTTTTAAAACGCAAATATCAAGGTGATGCACAGCTCCCTCAAGCATTGCAGCTGATTCAAAATGATGTCAACCGCGGTACGCAGGTGCTGGAAAATTTACTCTTGCTGGCACGACTCGATCCGGAGCGCACAGAGCAATTACCAACGCAAACGATTAATCTTAAAAATCTGGTTCAGGAGGCTTTGCAGGCATTGCAGCCTTTTGCAGAAGAAAAAGACATTCATTGGAATCTAAACCTTGAGGATGCTGTGATCGAAGCGAATCCAGAGCTGATTTTTAGTTGTATTCGCAATCTGGTCGACAATGCTATTCGTTATACGCCGCCGCAGGGACAGGTCGAGATCCGAACGGTTGTTGAGCAGCATCAGATACAACTATTGATTGAAAACTCAGGAGAGGGGATTACTGATGATGTGCTGGAACGTTTAGGTGAACGTTTTTATCGGGCTTTGGGTACGCGAACTCAGGGTTCGGGTTTAGGCCTGTCCATTTGCCAGAAAATTATGGCACTGCATGCAGCTAAAATTGACTATGCGCCGTCGGATCTGGGCGGACTTAAAGTGTTATTGAGTTTTAAGCTTGAATAGCAAATCTCATGATCAGAAGATTAAAAAGCAGTATGCGCTGATTCATACTGCTGCTTCCCACGTTTGTTATTATTAGAACTGATTTAATTATTTGGTCAGAATAAGACGGTTATTGCGGGTCAGACGCAAGCGGTATTCTTCGCCGGCATGCATGATCCGGATTTCACGACCCAGTGCAAAAAGATTGTTGGAGTGCAGCATTGGCAAGGCATGGTGAGTATCATTGTTACGGGTAAATAGGCTAAATGGGGCGTTCATTCCGTCGACTCCGTGGTGTGTTTTGGATTGATTTAAATGATAATCATTATCGAATAGGTCTGTCAACGAAATATTGAGCAATTTATAAAAAACTCTAATTTGCTTACAATCTGTAAAACTTTAACGGTTCTGTACATCATGACTAAAGCTACGATTCATGTCGCAATTGCGCTTTTATTTTATCAAAATCAGGTTCTCGTCGGCTGGCGTGAGGCCAAGCAGCATCAGGGCAATAAATATGAATTTCCAGGCGGAAAAGTTGAACAGGGCGAATTACCAGTCGAAGCCTGTCGCCGCGAAGTGATGGAAGAGGTCGGCGTTGATATTGAACGTTGGCATGCCTCTGATTTTATCTCCTATGAATATGAAGATCTCATCGTCAATTTGCATATTTTCCATGCTTCAGTACAGCCTGCTCAACTGGCTGAAATCAAACAGCCTTGGCGCTGGTACAGCCGAGAAGAACTTGGTCGGCTGAATTTTCCGAAAGCCAATCAGTCCATGATTCAAAAGCTGCAATGGCCGCAGCGCATCAAGATTGCTGAAGATCTGGATATCTTATCAAGTCTGGATACAGATCAAATGTTGTATTGGCGCGTGGAAGCAACGCCTGAACGGATCATGCAATTACAGCAATATCCGGTAGATCAACTCTCCAAGTTAATCATTAATCAGCAGCTTTGGTCACAACTGAATGAATTGCAGCAGCAGACGATTCATATGATTCATCTAAAACAGACTCAATTGATGGACTTGAAACAAGGTGAATTGAAATCTGGCTATCGTTATCTGGCAGCCTGTCATGACCTGAGTGCTTTAATGCATGCAGAACAGATCGGTTGTGAAGCAGCCTTGCTGAGTCCGGTACTGGCGACCGCAACGCATCCGGACACGCCTGCGCTAGGCTGGGAGCAATTCAAGCAAATGGCAGAGCAGGTACAGATTCCGGTTTTTGCTTTGGGTGGAATGAAGGCTGATGAGCTTGAGTATGCAAAAAGCCAGCACGCTTATGGCATTGCCGGCATTCGCTATATTTAAGCACTTTATTTATAAAATAAACTTTCTATTAGTAAGTCAGTTTCTATGGGAAATTATCTTAAAGCTTTTTGAGTGCCTGTTGGGCTTGCTGAATCGCTTTGGCATTTTTCCGCAACTGAGCAGATTTAAGGCGCACTTGCCAAAGCTGCTTTTTCATGACACTAGATTGTGCATAACTCAGGCCACGTAAGGCAAAAGCATCGGCGCTTGCTGGCTGATTTTTACGGTTAGCAATCATACCCAAGTATAAATAGGTTTCCGGTGCCTGAGGGGCCAGTCGCTGTGCCTGAGTTGCAGACGCTTCAGCTTGAGCGAACTGCTGCTTGGTATAGGCCTGCTGGGTTTGCTGCATCAGACTTTTAAAAGCCGGCAGATTACGGCCATCATCTAGCTTTGAGCTTTTTGGCTTCTGCTCAGGAATGACAATTTTCTGACGTTTGATCTCAGGACGCTCATAAGGCGTAATCACGACGCCGTCCGGCGTTTGTGCTTTAGGTTTTTCTGCTGCAGGCTTGGCAGGGCTGACTGGTTTTTGCGGTTCAGGCATAGTTTGGCAGCCCACCAGACTGAGGATGAGCAAACCAGGGAGGATTTTTCTTAACATAAACATAGACTCAATTAATGGCTATAACTTCCACTGGCGATAATACGGGTTTCGCTCTCAAGATCGCGTTCTATTTCTGTTTCAGTTTCTTGTATATAACGGCTCATATCATCCAGCTCCTCGTCAGAGGGTGCAGGTTCTGAGTTAATATCATAAGGTTCCGTCGCATAATGCGAGATGCCGCAGGCAGTCGCCTGATTTGGCAGGGAGTGACGCGAAATTGGGATGTACATAGCACCTTCACAGCCTTGTGCAGACAATAATCCGGTATGACGATCTAACCAATGCCATTGAATTTCATTGGGCTGTGGTAGATTCACCGGTTTCTGGCGTAGCTGTTTCATGACATTGGTCCAAACGGGCAGGGCACCTGAAGAACCGGTTAAGCCAGTGACTTTGTTGTCATCCAGACCGAGCCAAACCACGGTCATATAATTACCCGAATACCCAGCAAACCATGAGTCACGGCTGTCGTTTGTGGTACCCGATTTACCGGCAAGATTCAGACTGCGTGGCAAGCTGTTATAGGCTGCACGGCCTGTACCATTTGACATTACTTGTTGTAAGCCATAATTCAGGGCATAGGCCGACGCCGGATCAATGGTTGGCTGCACACTCAGGCTATAACGATCGAGAGATCGGCCATTGGCATCCACCACAGAGCGGATGGCTTTAGTTGGATATTTAAAGCCGCCTGTAGCAAAGTTGCCGTAAATGTTCATCACTTCCATCGGGGACATATCTACCGCACCCAAGTAAATCGACGGATAAGATGGAATATCTGAAGTTACACCAAATTTTTTCAGATGATTAATAAAGGTAGACAGGCCAAATTCTTGTGCTAAACGCACAGTGGACAGGTTATAAGATTGCGATAATGCCTGCGACATTGGAATGACACCATGTCCACGACCACTATAGTTTTTCGGTGTCCAGGTTTTGCCGTCACTTTTGATGCTGATTTCACTGTCTTCAATCGGGCTCGCCCAGTGATAACGGTTCGATTCCAGGGCACTCAGGTAGATCACCGGTTTTAGCAGGGAACCGACTTGACGCTTGGCATCGACTGCACGGTTAAAGCCGGTAAAATCTTGAGTAGAACCTACTGCGGCCACCAGCTCACCATTTTCCGGATGCGTAACCAATACCGCACCCTGTAAATCTTTCAGGCGACCCGGATTGGATTTGCTTAAACGCGCCACCGTTTCTTTAAAACTGTCCTGAATTCGGGTTTGGGCCAAAGGATCTAAAGTAGTGAAAATTCGCAGACCCTGATTGGTCAGATCGGTTTCCTGATAATCTGTGCGTAATTGACGACGTACAATATCCAGAAAATCCGGGAAGCGGGCAGGGCCTAAAGTCGGTTTTGAAATGACATTTAACGGACGTGCGGTTTCTTTTTCATATTGTTCCTGAGTCAGGTAGCCCATCACCAACATATTATTCAGGACGATATCACGACGTTTTTTCGCACTTTCAGGATTGCGCCATGGGTTATATAGACTCGGACCTTGGACTAAACCCACCAGAAATGCTTGCTGGGAAATATTCAGTTCACGCAGTGGCAGGCCAAAATAAAACTGCGATGCCAGACCATAACCATTAATGGAATAGTTACCATTCTGGCCCAGATTTACCTCATTCAGATAAGCTTCCAGAATTTCATTCTTGTCATAATGCAATTCAATCAGCATCGCCATAAAGGCTTCATTCACTTTACGTTTTAAAGTGCGCTCAGGGGTTAAATAGAAATTTTTGACCAGCTGCTGGGTCAAGGTTGAGCCACCCTGACGTTTACCACCGGTAATATTGCTGACTACGGCACGTGCAATACCACGCGGTGAAACCCCATGATGCTCATAGAACTTACGGTCTTCGGTCGCGATCAGCGCTTCGATCAAGGACTTAGGCACTTTATTTAGCTTGATCAGCACACGGTCTTCGTTATGCTGCGGATAAATCCCGCCAATTAATAAAGGTTCTAAACGCGCAATCCCGCTTGAAGACGGTTTGGTTGCGCTGACTTCTGCAATCTGTTCACCGCTGAAACTGACTTTCAATATTTGTTCCGGTTCAACCCGGTCACCAAAATCAAAGCCGCGTGTATGCACATACAGGGTATTACCCGTGGTGACAAAGTTGCCTGATTTAGTATAACTATCCGAATTTTTATAACCGAGTAATTTTAATTCTTGTTGGAAATCCTGCAGGCTGACTGGGGCATTCACGTACACTTCCATCGGACGTGCGAAGACCTTGGCCGGAATATCCCAGCGCTGACCTTCAAACTTGTCGCGTACAATATTGTCTAATCTAATCAAATAGATACTAAATGCTACAAAGATAGAAATGACAATAATAGAAAAAATTAAGGCAAGAAACCCCATGCCACGTTCAGATTTCATAAATACTTATAAGATCCTGTGAAATTGTGCTAATCATGCGAAGCTTTTCATTATTTTGCAATATTTAATCAAGAAATGCGCTTAAAATTAAAATGAAACCCCACAATTTCTCCTTAATTCGAATATATTTCAAATAATTTCCTACCTATGAAGCACTGTTATAAATTGTCATCCAGGTATAGCTTAATGTTATGATAAGCAGGATTCGTAGCGGAGCGACGACACTGGTGCAAATTTCCCATAAGACCTTTCGAAATATCGGGTTAATAGGACGTCCTGATAAATCGTCGGTGGTTGAAACCTTATGCCTTATTCACGATCATCTTCTCAATTTAGGCCTACACCCAGTTTTTGATGCAGCGACAGCTGAACTTGTTCCCTATCAAAATACCCAAACCGTCAGTCGTGCCTTATTGGGTGAGGTGGTGGATCTGGTGATTGTCGTGGGCGGTGACGGCTCGCTATTACATGCAGCACGCGCCTTGGTCAAGTACAATACCCCGGTGATCGGGGTTAACCGTGGTCGTCTGGGTTTTTTAACGGATATCAAGCCGACTGAAGTGATATTCAAGCTGGATCAGGTATTAAAGGGTGACTTTCAGACTGAGCGACGCTTTTTACTCGAAGTCGAAATTCGCTCCAAAGGTGAAGTGATTTACGATGCCATTGCTCTAAATGATGTGGTGCTACATTCAGGGAAATCGGTACATATGATCGATTTTGAACTGAATATTGATGGACAATATGTCTATCGTCAGCACAGTGATGGCCTGATAGTCTCTACGCCGACTGGTTCTACAGCTTATGCACTTTCTGGTGGCGGCCCTATCGTACATCCAAGCATGGATGCGATTGCTTTGGTGCCGATGCATCCGCATACCTTGTCTTCACGCCCGATTGTGGTTGGTGGACATAGTGAAATTAAATTACTGATTCGAGAAAATCGCGTACTGCCGATGGTTAGTGCGGATGGACAACACAGTGTGTCTTTGAATGTGGGAGATAGCGTCCATATTCGCAAGCATCCCTTTAAACTGAATCTTCTGCATCCACCGGGTTATGACTTTTATAATGCCTGTCGAACCAAACTGGGGTGGAATCAGGACTTTGATTATTTTAAGCAGGATTAAATCATGAATATTGAACAAATGCTTGCCGTACTCAATCCTGAGATTGTTGAACGCCTAAGAACAGCAGTCGAAATTGGAAAGTGGCCAAACGGTGTAGCCTTGACACCAGAACAGCGTCAGACCTGTATGCAGGCAGTGTATGCGTGGGAAATGAAAAACCTGCCTGAAAATGAGCGCAGCGGTTATATCGATCGCGGTACTAAAGAAGAGGGTGAAGAGTGTGATGATGATCATCACAAGAATGAACCTGAATTCAAGCCGATTCGTTTTGTTTAAGGCTTAATTCCCAGCCAATAGCAATACAATTAAAAAAAGCATTGTTCATTCACTGAACAATGCTTTTTTCTTTTGCACAAGATTAAACCGTGTGGCGATTCGCCCATAAGATTTTGGCTTTTTGCATCGCAGCTTCGAAGCTGTCACACACGCCCATGGTATATAGCGCAATGCCCATAGTTTCTATCACTGCAATCTCGCCATATTCATGGCTTTGCTGACCATCCCAGACAGCCTTAAATAGCGCCAGATCCAGTTCTTCTTCAATTGGACTGCGGTTGTCAGTGAGCTTTGGCAGTTCATGCTCATACAGTTCACCATCTTTAATGCCACAGATAAGCGTTTTGGCATCCGGATTACGCTCAAATTCGCCACCTTCACCTTTAATCACGGCACTATTTTTATAGCCTAAGCGGAAAGCCGCTTGCTGGTGCGAACCACGATACGCTGGATGGAAAATCGCTTGTAGGGTCGCTTTGGCATTAAATGGATTGATCAGACGCGCAAGGGTATGAATCGGGGAGCGTAAGCCCATAACATTACGCAGTGCAATCAAGTCCGCAAGAATTGGAGAAATTACTTCTAGCGGGATATAGGCAAAATGCTGTTGATGAAGCTGCTGTTCAACCTCAGCATCATTTTGACAGATTGGATAGCCTAAGTAAGTCAGCACCTGTTCGGTGTAAACGCGGTTCATGGTATGACCGGAGGCACCATGCATCACAATATTATAACCATGCTTGGCCAGCGTCAGCGCTGCCAGAATAAACCATGGATAATGTTTGCGCTTGCCCGCATAGGACGACCAGTCCAGATCGACATCCAGTTTTTTGAAACTCAGCTGGTCACGTGTCGCCTGTACAAAACCGGCCAACTCATCTACAGATTCTTCCTTGACCCGCAATAACATCAAGAATGCACCTAACTGCACATCCAGCACTTCATTTTTCAAAATCATACTGAAGGCTTGATAGGCTTCATCATAGCAGAGAGAGCGGGCGCCATTTTTCCCTTTACCCACAATGCGTACATATTGGGCAAAGGGATGTTCGAAATCTTTATAAATATTTCTTTTGGTATTCATAACTTTTTACAGCTTGCAGAAAATATTAATGTCAAGGGAGATGATGGAAATCCATAAACCTTTCAGTATACGTAAAACAATCAGTTAAATCTGATTATCGACTAATGTCTAATCTATTCTGATTAAAACATAAGCAACCGCCTAATAAGTTATGCGCATTTAGTCTGAATATTCGGTAAAATTTAGGCAATTTTTAGAGTCTGTTTAATTTTTCTTAATCTCTTTTTCCCATTTAATACTTTGGTCTGATACTTGAGTGTCAGATTCAATGCATGGCTGATTATCATTTTGAACATTCTCTTGATCCTATTGAGACTTGATCAAGTTCATTCGAGAAGGGATGAATAGGTCAGTGTATTCCTCAAAATGGTCTTTCTTATTTTTGATATCGTTCAAGTAGATTTATTATGGCGAAACAACCAATCTATAAGTCACTGTATTTTCAAGTGATTGTGGCCATTATTGCAGGTATTCTGGTCGGGCATTTTTCGCCTAGTGGTACGCAAATTATCAATGGCGTAGAACAACATGTCCCTGGCTTGGGCGAACAGCTCAAACCGCTTGGTGATGCATTTATCCGTCTGATTAAAATGATCATCGCGCCTGTGATTTTCTGTACCGTGGTGAGCGGTATTGCGGGTATGGAAAGCATGAAATCAGTCGGTAAAACTGGTGGTGTGGCTTTACTTTACTTCGAGATCGTATCCACGATTGCTTTGGTCATCGGTCTGGTCGTGATTAACATCGTTAAGCCTGGTGTGGGCATGAACGTTGATCCTGCTTCACTGGATACCACTGGCATCAGTAAATATGTCGCTTCAGGTGAGTCACAATCGACTATCGACTTCCTGATGAACATCATTCCAAATACGGTTGTGGGCGCATTTGCAGAAGGCGAAATCCTGCAAGTTCTATTGTTCGCGATCATCTTTGGTTTTGCACTGCATAAGCTCGGTGATCAAGGCAAGCCAGTCCTGAAACTCATCGACCAGATTTCACATGTGTTTTTCAACATCGTGAACATGGTGATGAAACTTGCTCCAATTGGTGCATTTGGTGCAATGGCGTTTACAATTGGTAAATATGGTATTGGTTCTCTTGCTCAGCTGGCACAGTTGATCATTTGTTTCTATGTTACCTGCGTACTGTTTATTTTCATCGTATTGGGCTCAATTGCGCGTTTCGCAGGGTTCAGCATCATGAAGATGATCCGCCTGATTCGCGAAGAACTTCTGATTGTACTGGGGACGTCATCTTCAGAATCAGTACTGCCACGTATGTTGAAGAAACTGGAACTTGCCGGTGCTGAAAAATCAGTGGTAGGTCTGGTGATTCCAACTGGTTATTCATTTAACCTGGATGGTACGTCGATTTACTTGACGATGGCTGCAATCTTTATTGCGCAAGCAACCAATACGCAACTTGACTTGTCTCATCAAATTACCCTGCTTCTGGTACTTCTGATCTCATCTAAGGGTGCGGCAGGCGTGACTGGTTCAGGCTTTATTGTGATGGCGGCAACTTTGGCTGCTGTAGGGAATATTCCTGTTGCAGGCCTGGCATTGATTCTCGGTATCGATCGTTTTATGTCTGAAGCTCGTGCCTTGACCAATCTGGTCGGTAACTCTTTGGCGACTTTAGTGGTTGCGAAATGGGTGGGCCAGTTAGATATGGACAAGCTGAACTATGCTTTAGCAAATCCTGCAGAAATTGACGAAAAAATGGCACAAGAAGGCAATAACGCTCACTAATTTTGAGTCTGTCTTTCATGTCTAAAAGGGAAGCTTCGGCTTCCCTTTTTTATTGACTGTGAAGTTAGTAAAAAGATGAATGCCGGCACATGACAGGGAGCAGGAAAGTCGATAGTCTGTGAAAAGGAAACTAAAATGATAAACAACAAGGACAATAGAATGCTTGCCTACGATGCCGATCTAGAATTATTCCGCGATAATTTTAAACGCTTTATGAACGAACATGTCGCACCGTACTACGACCAGTGGGAACGTGAAGGTCTGATGCCGCGTTCAGTCTGGAATGCACTCGGTGAAAATGGCTTCTTGTGTGTCGATGTTCCAGAAGAATATGGTGGCTATGGGGTGCCGACCGATTATTCCTTGATGCTGATCGAAGAATCTGCACGTGCCGGATACAGTGCGATTGCCACAGGTCTGTCTTGTCATTCCGATATTGCAGCACCGTATATCCTGCATATCGGTACCGAAGAACAGAAAAAATACTGGTTACCAAAAATGGTCACCGGTGAAGTGGTCGGTGCGATTGGCATGACTGAACCGGGTGCTGGTTCAGATTTGCAAGCTATGCGCACCAGTGCCATCTTGCAGGATGAACATTATCTGTTAAATGGCTCAAAAACTTTTATTTCCAATGGTCAGCATGCCGACTTAGTGGTGCTTGCCGTCAAAACCGATCCGCAAGCCCGTGCCAAAGGCGTTTCATTGTTGCTGGTCGATACCCATCTGGAAGGCTTTAAAAAAGGCACCAATTTGGACAAGATTGGTCTGCATGCTCAGGATACGTCTGAACTGTTCTTCGACAATGTCAAAGTGCCAAAGGAGCAATTACTGGGTCAGCCGGGACAGGGATTTGCTTACCTGATGCAGGAATTGCCGCGTGAGCGTACCGCCATTGCTGCCACCGCTCTAGGCGCCATTCGTGGATCTATTGATGTGACCACACAGTATGTGAAAGAGCGTCAGGCTTTTGGTCAGGCGATCGGTCAATTCCAGAATACCCGTTTTGTGCTTGCGCAAGCGAAAATTGATGAATTGGCGACCGCAGCATTTTATAACCAGAATCTTGAGCTTTATATGCAAGGGAAACTGGATGTAGAAACTGCAGCGGCATTGAAGAGCTTTTCTACCGATATGCAGATGAAAATCGCGGACAATCTCCTGCAATTATTTGGGGGTTATGGCTATATGACTGAATATCCAATTTCACGTTTCTTCGTTGATGCGCGGATCCAGCAGATTTATGGGGGTACCAATGAAATCATGAAGGAGATTGTGGCCCGCGGTCTGTTAGGGCGTTAATAGCTCAACCATAAAAAAGAGTCCCGAAGGACTCTTTTTTATAGGGGAGAACATGGCCAAGATGGGAAATATTTTTTAAGACTTTATGATTTTAAAACATCCAAACATTCATGAATAAAAATGGGTAAATCATTGGGTAGGCGCGATGAAATCAACTGATTATTGTCATTCACCAGTTCCGCATCATAATACGTTCCACCGGCACGTTGTACGCGACTGGCATGCGCGCGAATACTGGTAATAATTCGATTTTTCAGCACATCTGCTTCACACAGTAATAATGATGCATCACATAAACTAAAGATGGTTTTCTTGGCTTGATTAAAAGCCTGGATAAATTGCAGCACCCGGAGATCGGTAGATAAAGAAACTGCAGATTCACCGCCAGGAATCAGCAAGGCATCAAAATCATCAATACTGATTTGTTCGATGTCCCGGTCAATCGTCACTGCAGAACAGCCATGCAGACCATAGACCACTTTTCCTGCATTAAACTCAATATTACAGATGCTATGCTTTGCTTCCAGCAAGGCTGCAACGGGTTCAAGATATTCCTGATCTTCAAAATTATTCGTCAAAAGTACAGCTATTCTTTTTGGCATGACTGACACCCAAACGCTTGTTTTAAGTTAGACTATCTATGATTGGTTAAAAAATCGTCTCTGCTTTGTAATTGAGTAGTGATTTAATGTAAAAAAATAAGTGAAATCAAAGAGAAGTCGATAAAAATGGGATTGCAGAGTGTGCATTTTATTGTGAAATCTATCTTAGATATGAATGGTTCAAAAATGACGTTTGCGAAGCAATTATTTTAATTTTCTTATGCTTAAAACCGCTATATAGATTAAGAAATAGTGATATTTCATCTTCCTTAAAATCAGTTAATATGGACAGGCAAAGTTTACAATTTAATAATGTAAATCAAGCAGAAAAGCTGAAGTAAATGTTACCAGATATGACTAAAAGCGATAAACGGTTAAAATCAACTGTATGTTTTTAAGACTTAATCTACCAATGTCATATTGCGTAACCTTTGAAAGCTCACTATTGTTATACTGAACAGATAAGGTTTATGAAGGGCGACAGAACAATGATCAACGACGATCAAAACACCACGACTTCTCTTGATTTGGTAAAAATTCGTGAAGATATCGATTCTGTTGATCAGCAAATTCAGCAATTGATTAACCGTCGGGCACGTTTGGCTGAAGCTGTGGCAAAAGCAAAGTTTGCCTCAGAAGAGAATCCGCTGTTTTACCGTCCAGAACGTGAAGCTCAGGTTTTGCGTAATGTCATGGAACGTAATGAAGGGCCATTGTCTGATACCACCATGGCACGTCTGTTCCGTGAAATCATGTCGGCCTGTCTGGCACTCGAAGCTCCGCAAAGCATTGCTTTCCTTGGACCAGTCGGGACTTATACCCATTCTGCGGTACTCAAGCACTTTGGTCATGATGCTGTGGTTCGTCCTTTACCGACCATTGATGAAGTTTTCCGTGACGTGGAAGCAGGCAGTGCCCATTATGGTCTGGTGCCGGTAGAAAATTCCTCTGAAGGCGTGGTCAACCATACTTTGGACTGTTTTAAAACATCGAACCTGAATGTGATTGGCGAAGTTGAATTACCGATTCACCATCAGTTCCTGATTTCTGAAAATACCCGTAAAGACAGCATCAAACAGATTTATGCGCATCAGCAGACTTTGGCACAATGCCGTAAGTGGCTGGATGCTCATTATCCAGGTGTGGAACGTGTCGCTTTAAGTTCCAATGCGGAAGCAGCACGCCGTATTCGTAATGAATGGCATTCTGCTGCAATTGCTTCTGAAATTGCCGCGAGTATCTATGACCTCGAAATCATGCATAGCAATATCGAGGACAATCCGGAAAATACCACACGCTTCCTGGTGATTGGTCGTGAAAAAGTGCCGCAAAGTGGTAATGACAAGACTTCATTACTAATCTCAGCGCATGATCGTGCCGGAGCTTTGCTGGAAATTCTGGCGCCGTTTGCCAAGCACAATATCAGCCTGACCAGTATTGAAACCCGGCCTGCACTTCCTGAAAAATGGGCTTATGTGTTCTTCATTGATCTTGAAGGCCATATTGAGCAGGAACACGTGAAAGCAGCCATTGAAGAAATTCGTCCTTTGGTTAAAGAAGTTCGCGTGCTCGGTTCATATCCTGCAGCTGTACTTTAAGTCAGCTATACGTGGTCAGGGCGAGGGTGCTGACCACTGTTTTATACCTAAAATTGGAAGTCTAAAATGTCGTTTGTTCCAGCCAATTCAGGCATCTCAAAATTAAAGCCATATCAACCGGGTAAGCCGATCAGTGAACTTGAGCGCGAGTTGGGGCTTACCGATATCGTCAAACTGGCTTCAAATGAAAATCCGCTGGGTTGTTCAGATAAAGTCAAAGAAGCGGTCGCTGCGGAAATTTCTGAAATTGGCCGTTATCCGGATGGTGGTGGTTTTATCCTGAAAGATCAGATCAAAACCCAGTTTGGTTTTAATCACGATCAGATTACCTTGGGGAATGGTTCAAACGACTTACTGGAAATGTTTGCCCGCGCATTCGTTTCAGAAAATGATTCGGTGGTGTATAGCCAGCATGCTTTTGCAGTTTATGCATTGGTGACTCAAGCCATTAATGCACAAGCGATTGAAGTGCCAGCTAAAGGCTTTTCGCATGACTTGGAAGCAATGGCGGCTGCCATTCAGGACAATACCAAACTCGTCTTCATTGCAAACCCGAATAATCCAACAGGAACCTGGTTTGAAGAAGCTGAATTTGAAGCGTTCATGCAAAAAGTTCCTGCCAATGTCATCGTGGTTCTGGATGAAGCCTATGTGGAATATTTCCCGGAAAACTTCAACAGCTTGAAATTCCTCGCGCAATATCCAAACCTGATCGTTAGCCGTACTTTGTCGAAGTGTTATGGTTTGGCTGCACTACGTGTTGGTTTTGCTCTGGCTTCAGTTGAAGTGACAGATTACCTGAACCGTATTCGTCAACCATTTAATGTCAACCATCTTGCGATGGTGGCTGCGGTGGCTGCACTGAAAGATGAAGATTTTATCGCGCGTTCTCGTGAAGTGAATAAAGCCGGTATGGCGCAACTTGAGGCTGGCTTTAAGGCTTTGGGTCTTAACTATGTACCTTCACGTGCCAACTTTATTCTGGTAGATGTACAAGCAGACCCATCAGCAACCTTCAATGGTTTGCTTAAGCAAGGGGTGATTGTGCGTCCGGTCGGTATTTCTAATCACATTCGTGTATCGATTGGTACTGAAGCAGAAAATGCGAAATTCTTAAGCGCATTGGCTAAAGTACTCGGTTTAGAGGCAAAAGCTTAAACCATGTCGCAGCCACTGTTTGAAAAAGTTGCATTTATCGGGCTTGGACTGATTGGTTCAAGTCTGGCGCGTGTCATTCGAGCTGAGCATTTGGCCAATGACATTGTTGCATCGACACGTTCACAAAAGACTTTGGAAGATGCTAAATCTCTTGGCCTGATTTCCGAAGGCTATGCAGATCCTGTGGAAGCGGTCAAAGGTGCTGATCTGGTAGTGCTTGCATTACCGGTGCGTGCCACGCAAAAGGTGCTGGAAGCCATCAAGCCTTATTTATCTGCCAATACCATTATTACTGATGTGGGTAGTACCAAAGGTAATGTGGTCGATGCAGCGAAAGCGGTTTTTGGCGATGAACTGCCTGAAGGTTTTGTACCGGGCCATCCGATTGCAGGTGCCGAGCATACCGGGGTGCATGCAGGTAAAGTTGATTTATTTGCCAATCACAAGGTGATCTTGACGCCACTGCCAAGCAGTGCAGACTGGGCCGTCGATAAACTGATTCAGCTGTGGCAAGCGGCGAAAGCCGAAGTGATTTGTATGGATGTCGACAAGCACGATGAAGTGCTGGCGCATACCAGTCATCTTCCGCATCTTATGGCATTCAACTTGGTTGAACAATTGGCCAAGCGTGAAGACAATTTAGATATATTTCGTTATGCTGCGGGTGGTTTTCGGGATTTCTCGCGAATTGCCGCCAGCGATCCACAAATGTGGCATGACATCTTTTTTGCTAATAAAAAAGCAGTTCTGAATGCTGTTGATGGCTTTGAACAGCAGCTCGCGATTATCCGCAAATTGATTGAAGATGAAGATTCCCAAGCATTGATGGGCTTATTGGGTCATGCGCAGGCAGCTCGCCAGCATTTCAACCATATGCTCGCCAAGAAACCTTTCATGGAGAAAAATAAAGTGACACAACAATTTACCATTCAGCCGGGTGCCAAGAAATTTCAGGGTAAATTTACCGTGCCAGGTGACAAATCTGTGTCACATCGCTCGATCATGTTTGGTGCGATTGCAGAAGGTACCACACATGTGACCGGCTTTTTGGAAGGTGAGGATGCTCTAGCGACACTGCAAGCTTTCCGTGATATGGGTGTGAGCATTGAAGGCCCTAAAAATGGTGAAGTGACCATTCATGGTGTTGGCATGCATGGCCTTAAAGCGCCACAGTCTGCCATTTATATGGGCAACTCGGGCACTTCAATGCGTTTGTTGTCGGGTATGCTGGCTGCACAAAAATTTGATTCAGTCATGACTGGTGACGCATCTTTATCCAAGCGTCCAATGGAGCGTATTGCCAAGCCTTTACGTGAAATGGGTGCGCAAATTCAGACCACAGGTGAACGCGGTACACCACCTGTATCCATCACCGGCAATCAAAACCTTAAAGGGATTCAGTACGATTTGCCAATGGCCTCTGCTCAGGTGAAATCAGGGATTCTACTTGCAGGTCTATGGGCGGAAGGTGAAACTTCGGTGACTGAACCAGAACCAACACGCGACCATACTGAACGTATGCTGCGTGCATTTGGTTATGAAGTGAAAACAGAAGGCAACCGAATTTCCCTGCAAGGTGGCGGCAAGTTAGTGGGTACCAACATTCAAGTGCCTTCAGATATTTCTTCAGCAGCCTTCTTTATGGTGGGTGCGGCCATTACTGAAAATTCGGACGTCACCCTTGAAGCGGTAGGCATTAACCCGACCCGTACTGGTGTGATCGAAATCCTCAAGCAAATGGGTGCGGACATTACAGTTGAAAACGAGCGTATTGCAGGCGGTGAACCGATTGCTGATATCCGTATTCGTGGTACACGTACATTAAAAGGGATTCATATGCCGGAAGATCAGGTGCCATTAGCAATTGATGAATTCCCGGCGCTATTCATTGCAGCTGCATGTGCTGAAGGTCAGACGATTTTGACCGGCGCTGCCGAGCTTCGCGTAAAAGAATCGGATCGTATTCAGGTCATGGCAGATGGTCTTCAAACCATGGGTATTGACTGTACCCCAACTGAAGATGGCATCATCATTGAAGGTAAGGGCAAGTCCGGTGACTGGTCGCCAATCTTTACGGGTGGTGAAATTGAATCGCATCACGATCACCGTATCGCGATGAGTTTTTCGATTGCCGGTTTGCGTAATTCGGAGCAGATCAAGATTGTCGGTACTGAAACGGTCGCAACCAGTTTCCCGACCTTCACAGAATTGACCTCAATCGCAGGACTGCCCATTCAAGTGTCAGAATAATTTTTAAAATTATGTGAAACAGCCAAGCTTTTGCTTGGCTGTTTTGTTTATATTGCTTATGCTAAACCCATATAAGAAAAAAGCCATTTGGAAGTAGCGATGCGAAAATTAAAATTCATGGCCAATACCCAGAGCCAAACACCACGGGATGGTCAAGAAACCCAGGAATATGTAGCACATTTACTTGCCGAAAAATTAGGTAAATACGGTTTTCAGACCTTAAGCCAAAGTGGTGCTCAGGTTGCCGTCAGCGTAGAAGAACATGCGCTGCCTTTATCAGTGAGTTGCGAAACCAGAGATGAACAAGGGCATCTGGTCTGTGAGATTGCCTCATATCCTGAAGAAGAACAGGACTGGCTGGATCGTATCACCGAAAGAAGTTTGCTTAATCAGCTTGCACAGGCAGTGGAAACCTCTCTAAAAGAGCAGGAACGCTTTAGCGAGTTTGAATGGAAAAGCTAATTCAACAGACTCAATCAGCTTTGCCTACACTGCAAAGTAATCGCTTGATCCTGAATTGTTTTAAATCAGCCGATGCCAAAGAAACTTATGCTTCTATCACACCAAGCCTGACACGTTTTATGGCGTGGGACCCACCAGAATCTGAACAGGAATTTGCAACAGTCTGGAAAAATTGGCTGGAAAATATGACCGATCATAAAGAATATGTATTTGTTATCCGTCATATTGAAACACAAGAATTTATTGGACTATGTGGTTTGCATCGACTTCATGATGAAATACCTGAAGTTGGTATCTGGATTCGTGAAACTGCACATGGTCATCATTATGGACATGAGGCAGTGCATTGTGTTGTGGCCTATGCTTTCAATAAACTAGGGATTCAAGTCTTAAGCTACCCGGTAGCAGAAGAAAACTGGGCTAGCCGTAAAATTGCAGAACGCTTGGTCGGAAAAATTATCCGTTACATCGATAAGCCTAAATATCGGGCTGTGATGTATGAAATTTTTGCAGAAGATTTTGTCTTTTAATAAAAAAACCCATCATCTGATGGGTTTTTTTATTTAGCCGAGCGCTAAATATCGGGTCATTGCGATCCGCAATTGCTTTAAATAGCCGGTAAAGAAATGGTTGGCACCAGGTAATACGGTCACTAAATGGCGTTGTGGTTTTGCCCATTCAATCATATCTGAGAGCAAAGTCACTTCATCGGCTTCACCATGAATGAACAGGATGTCGCCTTTAATTGCAGGCGTAACATAATGGCGAATACCAGCCACTGTTGCAGTTGGCAGACCGCATAAAATGGTTTGCTTTGGTTGCAGTTCTACGGGTAAGGCTGCATAGCTTTTTGCCATGACATGCGCACCAAAACTAAAACCACCTGCATAAAAAGGCAGGGCAATATGCTGGTTGCGAGCGAACCGAATGACTTCTAATACATCATCCGTTTCACCGAAGCCCTCGTCGTGTATACCTTCACTTTGACCAGAACCACGGAAACTTGGACGATACACAATACAGCCACGTTCCAGATACATTTGTGCCAGTAAAACCGGAACCTTATGTTGTGGTGTACCGCCTTGCAATGGATGGGGGTGACAAACTACCGCGAATCCTTTCACTTCACCCTGAGGATAATCCACAAAAACTTCAATCTGACCCGCAGGCCCTTGAAGAAAAATTTGCTCGGGCATATAAAAACCGATGATTAACAGGAGAATCGTGCATTTTAACGATTATGGTGAATAAAAACATGAATTGGAATTAAAATAAGCAGACTGATATAGTTTGATTAATCATTTTTTGACCAGGTTGCCATGCTCGCTTTAATTTCTCCAGCCAAAACTCTCGATTACGATACTCCATTACCGACTGACCAATTTACTCAAGCGAGATTATTAGAACATTCACAGGACTTGATTAAAGTTTGTCGCACACTTTCTGCAACAGAAATTTCCAGCTTAATGAGTGTCAGTGAAAAAATTGCCAGTTTAAATACCGCACGTTTCAATGACTGGCAGCCGGATTTTAATTTAGCCAATGCCCGTCAGGCGATTTTTGCATTTAAGGGTGATGTCTATACCGGACTGGATGCCTATAGTTTGAAGCACGAAGATCTGCACTATGCACAAGACCGTTTACGTATGTTGTCTGGATTATATGGACTGTTACGTCCTTTGGATCTAATGATGCCGTACCGTCTGGAAATGGGAACCAAGTTAGCCAATTCCCGTGGGCATAATCTATATGAGTTCTGGGCTCATCACATTACTGATCTGATTAATCAGGATTTAACCGCAGCAAATTCTGAAATTCTGGTGAATATTGCTTCTGATGAATATTACAAATCAGTCAACGAGCGCAAAATTCAGGCAGACATTATCAAGCCGGTATTTCTGGATCAGAAAAATGGCAAATATAAAGTGATTAGTTTCTATGCCAAAAAAGCACGCGGTCTCATGGCGCGTTTTATGATTGAAAATAAAATTGATCGTATAGAGGAGCTAAAAGCTTTTAATACTAATGGCTATTATTTTGATGCAGACAGTTCACTCAAAGGAGAACTGGTGTTCAAGCGTGATGAACAACTGAGTGCATAAATGAGATGATTCCCAGTATCCAGCATGAGGATATGTATGCCGGATATTGGGATGTCTTTATCATGGTTAGGTTCTTAAATAGTGTTCAACGATTTGACTCTATGATGAGTGAAGTGTGGATGAACTGCATAATGAAAACTTCAAGATAGTTAAAAATAAAAAATATCGTTAAACACTTTGAAATCCCTCGCAAAATCTCCCTTATTTAGATCATTTTATTTTAAAAATTAAAGTTGAGCATTCTTGGAAAAGGCCGATAAAATAAACCGAAATAAGTTCTATTGAATAGGTTAGATTTCATTTATCTACATATTTTAATTTTGAATAAACTTCTTTTAGAGATTTTTAAAAATATATTAAATTCAATAATTTATTGTTTATTTGAAAGAATTTTTAATAGTATCGATTTTTTGAAAAAAAGAATTATAAATTAATTAAGTATTAGGGTGTGTTGACACTT
>DDAT01000035.1:0-23994 GCA_002332985.1 Acinetobacter lwoffii
GAATCGCGGACGACCCACCATCTTCCGAAAGGATCACGTAAAAGTACACCACACTCTTGCGTCATAAAAATGGTCATCATCATTTTTATTCCTCAGGGTCGTTAGCTCAGCTGGTAGAGCAGCGGACTTTTAATCCGTTGGTCCCGCGTTCGAATCGCGGACGACCCACCATTCTTTCCTTAGAATGTTTCTCTAATTCCTTTCATTATATTTTAATTAAATTGCGATGTTTTGGTCGTGTATTTCTGCGCCTAGATTTTATGCTCACGCGTTCCCCACCACTCGCCTTTATTGTCTAATCTAAATCGTATTTGAATTAAGCTTTCGACCAGATCAGCCGATTTTTATCGGGTATTATTTTTGAATATGAAAGGATGTGTCTTTGACCAGTTCATAGGCTTTTGAAGGTGCCGGATAACCGCGATCAAATAATTCCCGGTTGGTTTTTTCTTTTTCACTATAGATTTTTTCCAGATTCATGACTAAGTGATTTGAATCTTTAATCTTATAGTAAAAGCTCGCCCCTTCTTTACGATTCACTACTATATCGGTACGCTCAGGATTGATAAACCAACGGTCTTTACGGTAGGTGATATTGTGAGCCGTGCTGTTTTTGGTATTATCAATAAATACTTTGCCATACTGTAAAATGCTGCGATGCACGGTACCGTCCGGCATCAGAGTTAAAATAAATTCTGCCTTGCCTTCAGTGCAAGGGGCAAAGCGGCCATCACAATCAATTTCAGTATGATAACGGCCTATAAATGCCTTGGCATCCTCTGGTACAGTTGCAGGGTTTAAATCAGCTTCTGCCGGAAGAGTCGCCTGCCCTGCGACCTGAGTTAAGGATTTGGCACTGACGGTCACTACATCGGCCTTTGTATTGGCAGCGGAAATTTTAACACCCTCTTCTGAGGTTGCCTGACTTTCCTGTTCAGGTTTGACTTGTTGCTGATCACAAGCCTGCAAAATCACCATACTCCCGAACACCAGGCTAAATTTAAAAAAACGGCTTAATGTACAACGTGATACATCCAATTTCATTTTTAATAAACCTAAATAGGAAACATGGCGAGCAAAAAGCACACAGCAAAGCTGCTGAACTTTACACAAGAGTTCAATAGAATTTTCACTATGTTAGTAGCTCTTAGATCTGGTTTTAATCTTTATTAACATTACTTAACGATTTTATTTTTAATCAGTACTTTAAAAAGCTTAAGCAAACTCCATTTCTTTAAGTATGGATCCGTTTTAGGATTCAAACCTATTTTTAATCAGGAGATTTTAATGGCCAATGTTGGTTTATATCGCTCTAACCGCTCAAACATGATTGCAGGTGTAATGGGTGGTATTGCTGAACGTTTTGGTTGGAACGCGAATTTATTACGTCTGATTTTTGTGGTGATTTCAATCATGAGTGCCGCATTCCCGGGTATTTTGGTTTATCTGGTGCTGTGGTTAATCATGCCGAAAAAACATTACAGAATTGATCATGACAGCGTTCATCAACCTCAGGGCTATCAGAATCCTGTACGTACAGTAAATCAGGATAAACGCTATTAAGCTGTACGGTCATTTTTAACAAGAGTTCTTGACCAGTTTCATCGCAGAGCTTCCTCTTTCACCCCGGTTAAATGGGATGAAATTTTGATGCCACGGTAATTTCCCCAAGTTATCGTGGCTTTTTTTGCCTATACTTTTTTGTTATTTATTTGCTGTATTACAGCTTTTCACTTTCTTTCCCAGTTGAATTCACGATAAGTTCAATATTCTAATTTTTGAAATGGATTTCACATGACTCAGGCAGAATGGATGATGCTGTGGCTCTGTGCCGTAGCAGCCCTGCTGCATGGTTTAAGCGGCTTTGGCTTTCCCATGATGAGTACGGCTGTTCTGTCCAGCGCATATCCGCTTAGCATCGCGGTTACCCTTGTCATTCTGCCCTGTTTGCTGCTGAATCTGATCATGCTGAATGCCGATCCTGCGCATAGTCTGTTGAATAGTATTGGCTATTATATAAAACGCTATTGGCCATTAATGCTTAGTAGCCTGATCGGCAGTGTACTCGGGGTCAAGCTATTACTTTGGCTAAATGAGGCTTATTTAAAACTGTTACTGGGTCTGGTGATTGTATTTTATGTCTTGGACCAGTTACGGGCACGACCCTTACAAGTTAATCCACATATTTCCAGCATGCTCTGTTTTGGTTTACTGGCCGGCATTATTGGAGGTGCGACCAATGCTATGGCACCTTTTCTAATGATGTATCTGATGAGTTGCCAGCTCTCTAAAACAGATATTGTCATTATCAGTAATCTCAATTTCATTGCCGGTAAACTGATCCAGCTGGTTTTACTATTTCCAATTCTGATCACACTGGAAACGCATCAACAGCATATTCTGATCGGGATCAGCTTATTCGCCCTTGCTGGTGTCTGCATTGGAGGCAAAATACGCCATCGTTTATCTCAGCAGCACTTCAAATGGATTGTCTTGGCTTTACTTTTCGGCTTGGGCCTGTATGCCTTCTGGCAAAGTACTGGATTATTGCAACAATCTGGTTATAGTATCTTTAAATAGGATATTTTTTAAGCAAAATAAAATTACAAATTTAAAGCTAATATAAAAAATGATGTAAATAAAAATCTTGCAAGGAGAGCATATGACTCAGACCAACCTAGCTACCCCGACCAATGCCATGCCCAAAGGGCTGCTTAAAGGCTGGATTCTTATTTTTGTCGCAGCCATTGTAGCCTATGGCTTATATCTTTACCTGCCCTATGACCAGAATGCCAATAAAGGACTGGCACTTTTAGCCTTTATCGGTGTTTTATGGCTGACTGAAGCCATTCATATCACGATTACAGCTTTACTCGTCCCTGTGATGGCAGTATTACTGGCCATGCCAATGGCCTCTGGTGAAGAACTGGTTCCGATTACCACGCAAGCCGCTTTGGCCACTTTTGCCGATCCTGTCATTTTCCTGTTTTTTGGTGGTTTTGCGCTAGCAACGGCGTTGCATATCCAGAAACTGGACCGGAAAATTGCCATGTGGATCATCTCCATGTCCAGAGGGCATCTGGGTATTTCTGTACTAGCGATTTTTGTGGTGACAGCGCTTCTGTCCATGTGGATTTCCAATACGGCGACTGCTGCCATGATGCTGCCTTTGGCTCTGGGTTTGCTTTCACATCTGGATGTCAGCAAGGATCGTAAAACTTTTGTCTTTATCCTGCTCGGCATTGCCTATTCGGCCAGTATTGGCGGACTGGGCACCATGGTCGGTTCCCCTCCGAATGCCATTGCCGCCAAGGCCCTCGGCTATGATTTTGCCGACTGGATGAAAATCGGCTTGCCGATGATGTTCATTATTCTTCCTGCCATGCTGGTCAGTTTATATCTGGTACTACGTCCAAAACTAAATCATAAAGTACAATTTGCGACCGAAGATATTCCTTGGACCAGAACCCGTATAGCCACCATGATCCTCTTTCTTTGTACTGCAATTGCCTGGATTTTCAGTAAAAAATTCACCGAAATTTTTGGTATTTCCCAGCCGGATACCTGGATTGCAATTTTGGCTGCCTGTATGGTTGTGATTCTGGGTACCGCAAGCTGGAAACAGATTGCAGAAAATACTGATTGGGGGGTGTTATATCTATTTGGTGGTGGTCTGACCTTGAGTGCCATTCTAAAGGATTCAGGCAGTTCGCTGGTACTGGGTCAAACTCTGGCCAATGCCTTTGGTGATACCTCCCCGCTGATGATTATTTTTGTAGTCGCTACTTTTATTATCTTCCTGACTGAATTTACCAGTAATACCGCTTCGGCTGCCCTGCTAGTACCAGTATTTGCCGCAATTGCGGATCAGATGGGAATGCCCAAAGAAATTCTGGTGATTGTCATTGGTATTGGTGCCTCATGTGCCTTTATGCTGCCGGTTGCTACCCCGCCAAATGCGATTGTTTTTGGAACCGGTCATATCCAGCAAAGCGAAATGATGAAAGTTGGTTTTGTGCTGAATATCATGTGTATCTTTATTATTTCACTGTTTATTTACTGGTTCTTTATTTAATCATTACAGCTCTTAAACATCACACCCTCTACAAAGCACACTCCGGTGTGCTTTGTCGTATTAATCGCCTATATGTTGAATCTTTCTCTCATCGAAAAATGATATGCATTTAACAATGATAAAGTCCCTATATTAAAAACATCAAAAAGTGGCAAATAGATATTGGACAGGATATTTCACTTAATCTCTCAACCGATCCAGAATTCTCCCTGGAAAATGACGCTTAACCTCGCGCTTACCCCTTTGATCATCGCTGTAATTTTATTCCCTTATGCGCTATTTAATGAAGCCAGCTATGGGGTTTTCTCCATTTTCAGAAGCCTGTTTTCAGCGCTTTTTATTAGCTTTTTTGTCTGCCTGACTTACTGGATGATGGTCTTCCCTTTCCTATTAGTGACTCACCTGCTGCTACGCCATTATCAGCTGTTTAATATCCTCACTATTTTAATAAGCTACGTCTTGGGGATCCTGATCATGGCCTACATCTCGCATCCTCCAAGCGAAGCTTTGAGTACTCATTTTTTGTTTCTGCTGTATTTTTCCCTGACGATGGCACTGTTTTACAGTTTTCTCAGCTGGCAAGCCGACCAGACCTAATCAGGCATGGTCGCTTATATTCCATTTTAATCCGGTTTTAAGCTTTCATTTTAAAATGATTCAGTTCCTGATTCAGTGCGGCAATCATGTCTGCCCGACTGATAATTCCCACCAATTGCTGCTCGCTCACCACCGGAATATAGTTGAACGAACGCTCGACAAAATACGGCACCAGATCCTGAATGGGTTGTAAAGGCTGCACCGTAATTACCTTACGGGTCATGATATGTTTGACCTGATACTCCCAGCTGCTGCGCACATCGGCAGCGCGCTTGAACCATTCCACCACCTGATACATCGCCAGCGTGCCAACCAGTTGTTCATCGGCATTAACGACGGGCAGGCTCATCAGGTTCATTTGCTTGAACTTGTCCAATGCGTGCTGGATATCATCATTTTCATGCAGGGTTGCTACATCCTTCGTCATAATATCTTGGCAGCTAAATTCATGTACCGCACGCGCATTGGCGCGGTTTTGTGCCTCCAGAATGATTTTTTGCAGGTCATATTCACTGATATCCAGCAACTCAGTGCGCTGATCCAGCACTTCCTGAATATCCTGTGGTTGAATCGTGACTTTCTGGGTCGGCGTCGGATCCTTGGAACGAGTATTTAGTTGAGCTTGCTGCGGATAATCCTTGCCAATCATCCGGTTAAAGACAATGGCAATTACCATCAGTAAAATTGAATTGAGTAGTACCGGATAAAATACAAAGGCATAACCGAGTTCATGCACCGGCTGGCCGCCCAGCACTGCGGTAATGGCCACGGCGCCACTCGGTGGATGCAGGGAATCTGTGGTCATCATCAGAACGATCGCCAAGGCCACAGCTACACTAAAGGCTTCGGTCGGATTAACTATGAATATAGCGCAACTCACGCCAATCACCGCAGCAATCGTATTCCCGACCAGAATATTCCAGGGCTGTGCTAGAGGACTGGCCGGCACAGCAAACAGCAATACCGAAGATGCACCCATCGGGGCAATATACCAGGCTTCAAAATCCCCCAAAATCCATAAGCTCAACAAGGACGAAACTACCAAACCCAATAGTGCTCCAGCTCCGCAGAGCAAACGGTCTTTGAGTGGAAGGACTTTGAAATTCGGTTTTAAGGTATTGAGCCAGTCGAGATGG
This sequence comes from Acinetobacter lwoffii, assembly GCA_002332985.1. Classification (GTDB taxonomy): domain Bacteria; phylum Pseudomonadota; class Gammaproteobacteria; order Pseudomonadales; family Moraxellaceae; genus Acinetobacter; species Acinetobacter lwoffii_N. The sequence goes on from DDAT01000035.1 coordinate 5,809, forward strand.
GAGTGAAACACAGTGCGCCTGATCTTATTGTTTATAGATTTTGGGCATTATAGAACCAAGCCCGATGAAAGGCATCTGTGTTTTACATCTTTTCACCATTCGCGAATACATGCTTTTTAAAACAATATTTCACTCAGGTTAAAACATTCATCCTGCTTTTTATAGAATGATCACGTCATCACCGATAGTCATTTACATAGAAAAATCCTTTTTACCATGCTGCTTAAATCGTTGTTCAAAAATTTTTAAAACAACCTAATGGCTCATTTCAGGTTGAATCAGCGGCTGGATTTTTAACAGTTCGACCTGACCATAATAAGTTGAAAATGCCACATCTCCGGCATCGACTCCAGTACCAATCCGAATAAGATTTTCGACCGGCGCCAGATGGGTCGGATCAAACTGTACCCATCCACCATCTAAATAGGCTTCAAAAATGGCATGAAAGTCAGGTAAAAACTTTTCAATTTCTACATAACCGACCACCATGCGTGCCGGAATTCCCAAGGCACGGCACAGCGCAATGCCTAAATGGGCAAAATCACGGCATACGCCTGCGCGATGCACCAGCACATCTGTGGCAGTGGTGAACTGGTCAGAACTCCCCGACACATAAAAAATATTATTATAAATCCACTGTTCGATCGCTTTGACCCGAGTATAGCCCGGTATCATCCAGCCAAATGAGCGTTTTGCCATTTCCAGTAATAAATCCGAATTGCAATAACGGCTGGCCAACAAATAAGGCAATACTTCATTGGGCAGCTCAGGAATGGTTACTTCTTTCATACCTTGCTGAAGTTCCAAAGAGAGGCTCGGTTGACGAACCACTGTCGCCGTATAATTCAGCTCAAAAACCTCACAGGGTTCGACCTGTAGCCGAACATGACGATTTTGATGCTGCGCATCCTGAAATTCATGCCATGTCACAGGCAGGTTAAAGCTGAGTTGTTCTCCGAGAATCTTCTGATCGGAATGATGTGCCGCCTGAAGCATAAAAATAAATTCTGTCGGTTGCACGACCTTGTATTTTAAATGGCATTGAATTTGGTAAGTGGTCATGAAGTTCCTTATTTTTAAGCATTATTATATTGCGTGAATATTAAACTAATTTTAGAGTCGCAATCGTATGAGATCCGTTGAACTTTATGATTCTCCGCTTAACAGCATGCCATACATCTGATTTATTCCTGATTTTCAGATCAGCCTGTATCGGCCAGTACAGCTAAAATCGCAGTAAGCTTCTAAATGCCGCGTATCCTTTAAGCCTGTTTTATTTTTTTCAAAAAAGTATCCGTACATTAACCCTTTGCCACTCCCCTGCAAAGTCCTTATAATTGAGCACAATTTTTCTCTAATTTTAAGTGGATGACCATGAGTCGCGCCATATCGCATATTGATACCTTCCAAGGCTTAATTCTTGCCTTACAAACTTACTGGGCGGAGCAAGGCTGCGTCATTTTGCAACCTTATGATATGGAAATGGGTGCAGGGACATTCCACACTGCGACTTTCCTTCGTGCGCTGGGTCCTGAAACCTGGAATGCCGCTTATGTTCAACCGTCACGTCGTCCGAAAGATGGTCGTTATGGTGAAAACCCGAACCGTTTGCAACATTATTATCAATTCCAGGTGGTGCTTAAGCCAAACCCGGACAATATCCAGCAGCTTTATCTCGATTCATTAAAAGCGATCGGTATTGATCCTTTAGTTCACGATATTCGTTTCGTAGAAGACAACTGGGAATCTCCAACACTGGGTGCTTGGGGCTTAGGTTGGGAAGTTTGGTTAAACGGTATGGAAGTGACTCAGTTCACCTACTTCCAGCAAGTCGGTGGTGTTGAATGCTACCCAGTGACTGGTGAAATCACTTACGGTCTTGAACGTCTTGCCATGTACTTGCAGGGTGTAGATTCAGTTTATGATCTGGTTTGGACCAAAGGTCAGTTCGGTACGGTAACGTATGGCGATGTGTTCCATCAAAATGAAGTGGAACAATCGACCTATAACTTTGAATATGCCAACGTTGAAAAAATGTTTGAATTGTTCGATTTCTACGAAGCTGAAGCAACACGTTTGATCGAAGCGAAACTTCCACTTCCTGCATATGAGCAAGTCGTGAAAGCATCACACAGCTTCAACTTATTGGATGCGCGTGGCGCAATTTCTGTGACTGAACGTCAGCGTTACATTTTACGTGTACGTACTTTGGCACGTTCTATCGCAACAAGTTATGTAGCAGCACGTGCGGAACTTGGTTTCCCAATGGCTGAACCTGCATTACGTGATGAAGTGTTGGCACAATTAAAAGCGCAAGTTGAAGCAGAAGCGAAAGAAGCAAACAAGGAGAGCAAATAATGTCTAAACATACCGTTTTGTTCGAATTGGGTTGTGAAGAACTTCCACCAAAAAGCCTGAAAAAATTACGTGATGCACTACATGCAGAAACCGTTAAAGGCTTAAAAGATGCTGGCTTAGCGTTTGATTCGATCGAAGCCTATGCAGCACCGCGTCGTCTTGCACTTAAAATCGTCAATGTTGATGCTGCACAAGCAGACACACAAAAACGTTTTGACGGCCCTGGCAAACAGGCAGCCTTTGATGCTGAAGGCAACCCGACGAAAGCACTTGAAGGCTTTATGCGTGGTCAAGGCATCACGGTTGATCAAGTATCAACTTTCCAAGCAGGTAAAGTTGAAAAAGTATGCTATTTAAAAGATGTCAAAGGTCAAAGCCTTGACGTTTTATTGCCACAAATTTTACAAAATGCATTGGATAATCTTCCAATCGCAAAACGTATGCGTTCTGCGGCAAGCCGTACTGAATTCGTACGTCCTGTGAAATGGGTTGTGTTGTTGAAAGACAACGATGTGGTTGATGCAACAATTCAAGACCACAAAGCAGGTAACGTGACTTATGGCCACCGTTTCCATGCACCTGAAGCAATCACTTTAGCGCATGCAGACGAATACTTAGCGAAGTTAAAAGCGGCTTACGTTGTAGCGTCTTTTGAAGAGCGTCAAGCCATCATCGATCAACAAGTCAAAGCACTTGCTGATGAAGTGAATGCCATTGCAATTGTCCCTGCGGATCTTCGTGACGAAGTGACTGCACTCGTTGAATGGCCTGTTGCGCTTCGTGCAAGCTTCGAAGAACGCTTCCTTGCTGTTCCTCAAGAAGCATTGATCACCACGATGCAGGACAACCAGAAGTACTTCTGCTTAGTGAACGCTGACAATAAACTTCAACCTTACTTCATTACTGTGTCAAACATCGAGTCGAAAGACCCGACACAAATTATTGAAGGTAACGAGAAAGTGGTTCGTCCACGTTTGTCAGATGCTGAATTCTTCTTCTTACAAGATCAAAAGCAACCGCTTGCATCTCGTAAAGAGAAACTTGCAAACATGGTATTCCAAGCTGAATTGGGTACGCTTTGGAACAAGTCTGAACGTATTGCAAAATTGGCTGTAGCACTTGCGCCTATTACAGGTGCAAAAGCGGAAGATGCTGAAAAAGCGGCGCTTCTTGCAAAATGTGACTTAACTTCTGAGCTTGTGGGTGAATTCCCTGAACTTCAAGGTATTGCAGGTACTTACTACGCACGTCTTGAAGGTGAAAATGCGGAAGTGGCTGAGTCTTTAGGTGAGCAATACTTACCTAAATTCGCAGGTGACGTTTTACCGAAAACCAAAACTGGTACAACCATTGCTCTTGCGGATCGTTTAGATACGCTCACAGGTATTTTCGGTATTGGTCAAGCACCGACTGGTTCTAAAGACCCGTTTGCACTACGTCGTTCTGCCATTGGTATTTTGCGTTTAGTGACTGAAAATGATTTAGACGTTTCAATTGAAGACCTGATCAAACTTGCTTTAGCTGCTTATGGCGATGTATTGAAAGATCACGACAAGACTTTGGCAGATGCTGTTGCATTCTTAGAAGGTCGTTACCGTGCGAAATACGAAGACCAAGGCGTTGCTGTTGATGTGATTCAAGCGGTTCAAGCGTTGTCGCCAAAATCACCGCTTGATTTTGACAAGCGTGTAAATGCGGTCAATCACTTCCGTGCATTGCCTGAAGCTGCGGCTCTTGCTGCTGCAAACAAGCGTGTTGCCAACATTCTTGCAAAAGAAGCTGCACCTGAAGGTTCTGTAGTTGAAGCAAACTTGGTTGAAGATGCTGAAAAAGCATTGTTCGCTGAACTTGCTAAAATTACGCCTGTAGTTGAGCCATTATTTGCGGCAAAAGACTACACTGCTGCATTGTCTGCACTTGCTGCACTTCGTGCGCCAGTGGATGCGTTCTTTGACGGCGTCATGGTGATGGCTGATGATGCTGACCTGAAAGCAAACCGTTTACGTATGCTTGCGCAGCTTCGAGGCTTGTTTACGAAAGTGGCTGATATTTCGGTATTACAGCACTAAGTCAGACATTTGAAATAAAATTAAAACCCTGCTAGAAATAGTGGGGTTTTTTATTTTTCTCAATAATATGAAATTATCACAAGCACAAAAAGCATTAGAATTTTTAAAATCTAATCCTAACCAAAAATTTACAGCTAGATTTATTGCTGATAAATTAATTGCTACATATCCTCAAGACTATATTGAGAAAAGAAATAATATTAAATTTGAAAAAAATGAAAGTGCTTTTAAACAACAAGTTATTCGAGAGTTATATAGTATTTTCCCAGACTTAATTCAAAATAATCCTTGTGTAAAATATCAAGAAAAACCAAGTCCACGCCAATATTGGTATGAACCAACTTCAAATCTTTCACCAGTAAAAGGAATTGACTTCCATAATTCATTAATTATTGATGCAGAAGACAATAATCCCCCATCGATTCAAGAAAAAATATTTTCAGAATATGACTTATATCCTGTATTGATAGAATACCTATCCCAAGAACTCAATTTGCTTACATTAAGAATTGATGAAAAAAGATCATCAAATACTAGAGGACAAAATGGTAATCAATGGCTACATCCAGATATTGTGGCAATGCAAGCATTAGATAATAAATGGAATGATCTAGTTAAAACTTGTGTAAAGCATAGTTCTGGACAAAATGTTCGACTTTGGTCATTCGAGGTAAAAAAAGAACTAAATAACTCAAATATTAGAAGTAGTTTTTTCCAAGCAGTAAGTAATTCTAGTTGGGCAAATGAAGGATATTTAGTTGCGACCTCAATTTCTACCAATGAAGTTGAAGAAGAACTTCGTATGCTCTCAGCCCTCCATGGTATTGGTGTAATAATTTTAATTCCTGAAAATCCTACTGAAAGCGAAATTTTGCTTCCTGCTCGCCGGAGACCAGAAGTGGATTGGCAATCAATAAATCGAATTTTAAATGAAAATTCCGACTTTAAAAATTTTATTGAATTAGTCTCAATTTATTATCAAACTGGTCGTATTCGTACGCAGGATTGGAATCGTTAATCATTGAGCTATAGTCATTTTCTAACCGATTCCCTATACTCAACCTAACAACACTCAACAAGAAAGAATCATATGAAATTTAAAACACTCATTCTGACTGGTCTTGCGAGTATCGCAGTTACAGCTTGTACATCTGCACCAAAAATCCCACAACTTCAGGTTGGCGTCTTACAGGAAGTTCAAAACCTCGAAGTTGTTCCAGCCACGACCAACAACAAGGCAAAACTGACCAAATTCCTCGACAAATGCGTGATTGAATTCACCGGTGATATTGGCAATAACCGTGTCATTGAACAATGGTCATTTAAAGGTATGACTCTAATCGATGCCGGCTCAGCGACTTTCCAGCGCGACGGTACTAGCACTGCACAAAAATTTGACCTGCACGATGCAGGCGTACAAAAGAACTTTGTCAGCTTACGCGAACATTTCGCCAAAGATGCCCTGACACAATGTGACTAAAAAAATCGCCTTGTTTCTAGTCTAAGAACAGGGCTTTTATTTTGCTAAAAATCAATTCGACACTTGGGCTAATTTCTACTGCCCTTTCTTTAAAAATTACAATATTTCGGCACAGATCCACCTGAAAGCTCTGCACTCTTCACAGGATATTCATTGTTTTTGGCCCATTATCCGTTACACTGAAAAACAAACTCAGACCGCACTTAGACGAATTCGAGGTCGATCTATAATGAATATCAAAACCCCAATTATTTTAACGACAGCTTTAATGCTTTCTGTTCCAGCATTCGCACAAACCACGACTCAGTCTGCTAAACCGGTTAAGCCTTATGGTGAAAATCCGAACCTGCTGCATGTCTTTGCTTATAAAGCACAGGAAGGCGTGATTAATACTGCTGAGAAAGTCGGTGAAGCAACGGAAAAAGGCATTGCCAAAATCAAGCCGGGGGTAGACCGGGCCTGGAGCAATACCAAATCTGCAACCTCTGATACACTGCAAAAAGTAGATCAGGGTGCAACTCAGGCAGCCCAACAAACCGGTCAGAAAATCCAGCAGACCAAAGAAGTCTGGCGTGGAAATTCACAACAGGCACCTATCGTGCAGCAGCCTTTAAGCCAGTCGAGTGCGACGCAAAACCCAAATACACCACAGACTCAACCCCAGTCAGGATCAGCTACCAGTTATGCGGTAACCGATTTATAAAAAAAGCCCGTGATGGGCTTTTTTAATTTTTAGAAAATAAAACTATTACCTTGTATCGACGCGATCTATGAATTGACCTGTCGAATCGGCTGACCCTGTTTAAATGCTGCTACATTTTCCACCATCTGATCCACAATCCGTTGTCGTGCATCAACACTGCCCCAGGCATTATGCGGTGTCACAATCAGGTTGGGAATCGTTGAATCAAGTAACACATTGCCCTGTTTCGGCGGCTCTACCGTTAAAACATCGGTCGCAGCACCAGCAATCTTGCCTGCACGCAGAGCCTCAGCCAATGCCGCTTCATCAACAATCCCGCCACGCGCACAATTAATTAAAAATGCACTGCTTTTCATTGTCTCCAGTTCAGCATGACTGATTAAATGTCGGGTATCTTCAGTGAGTGGACAATGCAAAGTTAAAAAATCGACTTGAGCAAGCAGCTCGGTAAATGGGATACGGGATGCATCCGCCGGACGATTTGGCAGCGCGGCAATAAGCACTTTCATGCCAAAGGCTTCGGCCAGTTTCGCCACCGCATGGCCCAGTTCGCCATAACCCACAATGCCCAATGTTTTTCCGGCCAGCTCGACAATTGGCGCATCCAGCAAACAGAACTGACTGGCTTTTTGCCATTCGCCTTGTTGTAACGCACGTTGGTAAGACAGGAATGAAGTTGCCAGATTCAACATTAACATGATCGTATGCTGCGCGACTGCCGAAGTGCCATAAGCCTGACAGTTACACACGACGATCCCTTGCGCTTTGGCCGCCTCAAGGTCGACATTATTGGTGCCGGTTGCAGAGATTAAAATGAGTTTGAGTTGAGGGGATTGCTGAATCGTAGCTGCATCGATCATCACTTTATTCGTAATGATGACATCGAAACCAGCTACACGGGATGCAATCTCGGCAGCCGAGGTCGCCGGATACAAAACCAGTGAATCAAATGCGGCATGCAGTGCCTGAAAGTCTAAATCCTGCTGGTCTAAAGAAGCATAGTCTAAATAAACGGCTTTCATGGCTGTTCCCTCAATCCTGTTTGACAATTTATGTCTGTCATTTAAAACAAGTCATTGAGTCTTTTCAACCCGTTTCCAGCCTGATGCAATTAATCCAGCGGTTTATCCATATGATTACGTAGTGACTTGCGGATACGATACACCACATACACGGACAGAATAATCATAAAGATGATGGACGCACTGACCATGATCACTGCAGGATGCACAGTTTCTGCATGTGCCAGATTAGGTAGAATCAAACCGAAGATAAAACATACTTGCATCATCCGAGTCGCTTGCATCATAGAGATCCCCTTCTTCGTTTCAACCATCGGGAACGATATAATTGGTTTATTATTTATACCGCTTATCTCTATATTATGCCAAGCTCATCACAAGTCAAGTAATTGTTTTTTATAAAAATTTTATTTAATTTATCTCGCTGTGCGTCACAAACTGCGTATTTTTGTCACTATCGTTGATAAAAGCAGCAGCACCATACTCATTGGTACTCAGATTCAGCTGCTTATAGCTAAACATATAAAAATCGCTATAACGCTTCATTAAAATCGGGTGCATACCCAGACTGAGCTCATCCTGTTCCTTGATCAGTTTCATGATATGCCGGTCGTTCATCACCACCAGATAACGTTCATCATTCAGGTTAATGCTCAATAAACCATTACCTTTGGCATAAATCGGAATCAGGAATTTATGGTTCAGGGCAATTGCGCCTTCTGCATAACTTTCGATTTTATGGCTGATGACATTAAATACCAGACCATGCCCATACTGGTCCAACAGCAACTGACGATTTTCCTGCGGCAAATTCACATGAATGCCCAGTTTGAGCAGGTCATGCTGATCAACCTGTTTATTGCGTAACAGTTCCCGCAAAATCACCTGTTTCTGGCTGGCATCAAAAAACTGGTTATCCAGTTGCAGATCGTTATTTTTCAGAATGTGCCCCAAAGCCATGCGGTGTCGTGGCAAGACATTTTCAATCACCTTACGATAATAGAACTTGCTGTTTTTCTTGACCCGACGCATTTTCTGGTAGAAATAACTCGGCTCATAGTCATGTACCAAAAAGTCATAGAGCAATTCGGAACTGGCCAAAACTGCGATCGCATCATGGCCGGTAAAAGGCAAATGCAGCACATGATGATGTGGGATTAGTGCCTCTAATTTCAGATAATGGGCACGATCTTCGGCACAGTAGGGATCATACACAATAATATATTCACAGGCGTTGTCGATATCTTCGGCCGCAACCCGCATATTGGCATTCAGCTCTGGCTGATAGAACATGTTATAGCGGGCATCATGTACATCTTCCGGATCAATCGAATATTGCGGCACCATCGCCACCACCCGTTGCACGCCCAAGGCACGGGAATATTTGATCGCGGCATAGCCACCCATCGAACCGCCATACGCAATACGCTGCTGAAACGGCGCAATCAGATCTGCGATGGCTTGCAACATGTTCCACATGGAACCTTGCGGAAACCAGGATTTATGCTTGGGCATAATACCAAGCACATTAAACTCGAATTTCGCCAGTGACTTTTCTGCATTGATGTTGAGGCCCTTGGCACGGGTAATCAAATCGCCAAATGAAAAAATCAGTTCTGAAGAAGATCCCGGCATAAAAATCGCGCGTATATGTTCATCTTCAAAAACAATCTGCTTGTCCATAACTTTCCCATGCTGGTAAATCGAACCCTTCCACAACAATTCAGTCAATGAACGCTGTCAAAAAAGTGAATATGCTATTTTATATCGATCAAAAAGATTAAAAAGCGCAAAATATGACACAATCATTACATCCTGCAGCAAAACGGGGTTTTAGTGCGTCGGCTGAGCTCTATCAGCAAGTGCGTCCCGATTATCCGGCAGAAATCAGCCAGTGGCTGAGTGAAACGCTGGCTTTGCCTGCAGATGCGCATCTTTTGGATTTGGGCAGCGGCACCGGCAAGTTTATCCCCTATTTACGCCCGCTCAGTAAGCACATTATCGCGATTGATCCTGTCCCGGAAATGCTGGCTCAATTACAACAGGCGCATCCGGACATTCATACTCTTGAAGGCGTTAGCCATCAACTTCCCCTGCCTGATCATAGCCTGAATGCGGTATTTTGTGCACAGTCATTTCACTGGTTTGCCGATTCTGCTACCTTACAAGAATTAGATCGGGTACTCAAACCGCAGGGTTATCTGGTGTTAATTTGGAATCAGCGCGATACTCGGATCGACTGGGTTCAGGCCTTGGCCGATTGTATTGCCCCCTTGGAAGGCGATACGCCGCGCTATCATAGTGGCACCTGGCGCGAGGTCTTTGCACAGCAAACGCTATTTCAGCCCTATGCAGAAACCACAATGACCCAGCAACAGCATGGCAGTGTCGAGCAGGTGGTATCCAAGCGGCTGCTCTCGACTAGTTTTATTGCAGCCATGCCTGAACAGCAGCAGGCACAGTTAAAACAACAATTTGAACAGATCATCCAGCAATATACAGCCAAAAGCGCAGAGGAAATGATCGATTTTCCTTATGTCACCCATATCTATGTGTTCAAGAAAAGTAATTAAAAACAGGAGGCGATCATGCATAAAATACCAGGAATGACACGAACGCTGTTGTTCGCTGCGGCCATGCTGCTGATGGCATGTGACCAGAAAACGACCGAAACTCCGACTGAAGCGACAACAGATAATACGGCTTCAGATCAAGTCATGCAGGAACTGAAAACCGAGCCACTGAAAGACTTCCCTAAAACTGCTGATGATCCGCATGATATTGCTGCATTGACGGATTATGAACAGCGCTTTCAGGAAATGAGCAGCGACTTGGAAAAAGAATTAAACAGCATGCGCGATGATGAAAATATGACAGAAGAATTTGTCCAGCAACGTCAGCGTGATCATGTCCAGTCAGCATTGAATATGTTGAAGGCTTTAGAACTGAAAACCGAACAGGGCCGTTATATTCAGGGCTTAATGTATCAATACTGGGAACATCAGGACAAATTACTCAATACTCCCAAGACTCAAGCTACACCCGTGAATGAAGCCAGTGAGAATGTCAAAGGTCTAGGGAAATATCTACACGCCCAAGAACAACTGGAACGCTGGCGTTCGCAATATCCGGATCTCGCCAAGAAAGAACCCGCTTCCCGGCAAGTGAAGGAATAGTCTAGGATGCTAGATTGGCACACAGCTTAGATAAAATACAAAAATAATCTAAGCTGAACTGGCAGCTTTAAAACAGCGTGAATGAACAAGGCCGGATCTGTTGAGTCTGCATTCAGTATAAATACTAGATCATCCTAGCTATAAAATGACTTAATCTGCTGTCAGAAACTGATGCACACCTTCACCCGCTGCACGCCCTGTGGCAAAACAGGCTGTCAGTAGATAACCGCCGGTCGGTGCATCCCAGTCCAGCATTTCTCCGCAAAGAAATACATGTGGGTTAGATTTCAATTGTAGCTGTTCTGACAACACTTCACGCTTGACGCCACCCGCACAGCTAATCGCCTCTTCAATCGGGCGGAAGCCGCTGAGTGGAAGGGTCAAATGTTTAATTTTTTTGGCTAATGCAGTAGCATCTTGCCATACTGCTTTGTCTAGCAATTCCCGTACTAAAGCCGCCTTAGCACCGTCCAATCCGGCTTTACGCCAGACATTAGTTAAAGACTGCTTCTTACTTGGCTGTAATTTTTGCGCAAGCTGTTCGATGCTTTGATTTGGGAATAGGTCCAGATGCAGCTGCATAGGCTTCCCCTGTTTTAGTTGCTCGCGTAAGCCACGACCCTGCTTATAGATCAGACCACTTTCCAGACCATAATGACTGATCACGATATCGCCGATGGTCTTTTCACCTTGCCCAACCCATGCCTCGACACGCTTTAACGGTTGACCAAAGACTGGCTGCATAAACCGAGACCAGGGATATTCCACTCCGGCATTACTGGCCTGAAATGGCTCAATTTCATCCGTTTTCAGCCAGGCTTGCCATGCCCCATCACTACCCAACTCTGACCAGGACACTGCCCCACAAGCCAGAATAATGACATCAAAATGTTCAGTGCGATGTTCATTATTTTTCAGATCATGCAGCTCAAGCTGTTGCTGCTGCAACTGGCTGACTTTATGTCGGTAATGAAACTGGATACCATGACTGGCCAAACGCTTGAGCCAGGCACGCAGCAAGGGCGCGGCTTTCATCTCTGTGGGAAATACCCGGCCAGATGAACCGATATAAGGTTCAATACCGAGCTGTTTCATCCAGTCTTGAATCCAGACCGCATCCCACTGTTTGATCCAAGGGGACAACCACTCCACCTGATCATAACGTTGTACAAACTCTGGCACAGGCTCGGCATGGGAAATATTCAGGCCGGTCTTGCCTGCCATCAGGAATTTTCGCGCAGCAGACGGTTTTTGCTCATAGACATGCAGCTCATAATCAAACTGACTGAGCACTTCTGCTGCCATTAAGCCTGCGGGGCCTGTGCCCACAATAGCAATGCGTTTGCTCATCTGCTTATTCCGAGACGGTGGCATTCTGCCCTTGCAAAGGCTGGAAATCATCAAAACGTGTCACATAACTTTCAGGCTTGCTGATGATTAGTTGCTGGCATAATTCGCCGCGTTCCAGATATTTAATTTCAAAATGGGTGCGCGCCGAATCTGCAGCAATCACTTCTTTGACAAAAGGCAGCTTCCAGAGCTCTCGCACCTGTATTTCTGCTTCTTCGATATAGGCAGGAATATTACTGGCCAAAGTAATCGTTCCCCCGGTTTTCAGGCGTGAAAGTAGAAACTCAAAAAATGGCATATTGACCCAGCGCTGTGCCGGATTATGCGGTTCAGGATTTGGATATAAAATAAAGAATTGTTCTACCTGCTGCGGATACAGTGCATGTACGATCCACGGTAAAGCATCGGCATGAACGGTTTGTAAATTAGTTTGACCCTCAACAGCATGCTGTTTTTGCATCGCCAGAAATTTTTCACGGGTACGTTCAATTGCAATCAGTTGAGTATCGGGATTGTTCTTGCTGAATAACAAGGCATGTTTACCTTTACCCGCTCCCACTTCGACGCAGACCGGTTCAGGACTGATGCTTTGAAAATCACGGGGCGCATGCATACGCTGTGCTTGAAATTGACGAATCGGCATAATCAGATCAAACTAATAAAAACCGCATAAGTCTAACAAGTGCGGCTATATTTGCCTAATCGAACCTTTATTTTTCTTTGGAGTCGTCCCATGCCTACCACTTTAAACTGTCCGCGCTGTGGCAAGCTGACCACATGGGAAGATAATGAATTCCGTCCTTTTTGCTCAGAACGTTGCAAGATGATTGATCTGGGGGCTTGGGCCAATGAGGAATATAGTTTGCCCACCCAAGATGCACCGCAAGCCGATAACAGCGAAGAATAAAGGTCTTCCCTGTCGAAAATTCTGTCTGAAAGCAGAATCTTGTCGAAATTAAGTAAATAAATCATATGAGTTTTATAAAATTACTTAGATAAAGCAACACGAATTAACATCTTTCATAAAGCCTTAGTATTATTGTTCTACTCTAAATTTTCACATTATTTTTAGAGCAATAATATGGGTTATATTATTTTAAGAGTCATATTAATTGGGGTTGGTCTACTCGCACTTCTTTCGTTGGGAGTCGGCATTTTCCAACAAGATAGTTTATTTATTGTATTGGGTGTGCTTTTTGCTTTTGCCGCTTGGCTCATACACATGCAAACGCGACAACTTCGCAATAATCCCTTTTCAGAATAAAGATAAAAGACCAAACTATGTTGGTCTTTTATTTACGCTTTTAACCCGCTTTACCTGCAACAAACGGATTATGCTGCTTTTCAAAACCAATGGTGCTGATCGGCCCATGTCCTGAAATGAATTGAGTTTCATCTGGCAGGCTGAAACATTCACGCTGAATTGAATCTAAGAGCTGTTGATGATTGCCACGCGGGAAATCAGTCCGGCCAATTGAGCCTTTGAACAAGACATCACCTGTCCATAACAAGTCATAATTTTTGTTATAGAACATCACGTGACCCGGCGTATGGCCTGGAGCAAAACGCACTTCGAACTCCTCATTGCCGAGTTTGAGCACTTCACCACCTTCCAGCCACTGGGTCACTTCAACTTTTTCCGGAATCGGAAAACCATAACGTGCCGAAACTTCTTGAATCATGTCAAGCCAGAATGCATCTTCCTTATGTGGTCCGATTACCGGTACATTCCAGGCCTTTTTTAATGCACCCACCGCACCCGCATGATCCAGATGGCCATGAGTGAGCCACAAGGCTTTAACCGTTAAACCCAGCGCTTCAACTTCAGCTTTGAGTTTTTCAGGTTCGCCCCCCGCATCAATCAAAATGGCTTCTTTAGTGTCCGCATCCCAAACGATCGAACAGTTTTGCTGAAATGCAGTAACCGGAACAATTTTGACTTGTAACATGGGGTGAAAAACCTCGGGCAAGTTAATGAGCAAGTGTCTGTGTCAATGCATCCAGATTAGCCTGTAGCAGACTATTGAGCAATCGCAAATGATCTTCACGGCTATTTAAAGCAGGAATATAACTATAGCTTTCACCGCCGAGTGCTTTAAAAGCCTCGGCATTTTCAATTGCCAGCTCTTCAAGCGTTTCCAGACAGTCCGCGGAAAATGCCGGACTCATCACTTGAACTGATTTCACCCCTTGCTTGGCCCAATCTTCGAGCAAAACATCGGTATAGGGCTTGATCCATTCCTGCTTGCCAAACCGTGACTGGAAGCTGATCGCATATTGATCTTCGCTTAAACCCAGGGCTTTAGCTAACAGCTTACCAGTTATGCGGCAACGGTCGGCATAAGGATCGCCTTTATCGGCATAGGGCTGTGGAATGCCGTGGAAAGACATTAACAATTTTTCTGGCTTACCATGAATTGCCTGATAGTCACGTACACTTTGAGCCAGCGACTGGATAAATAAAGGATGTTGATAATAATCCCGGATCACTGTCAAACCGGGTAAATTGCGCTGTTGAACCACCCATTTCGCCACTGCATCGTATAAAGGTGCGGTCGACGTGGCTGAATATTGGGGAAACAGGGGAAATAGAATCACGTGTTCCTGTGGCTGCGCGGAGACTTGTGCCAAGACATCCTGAATGTTGGGATTGCCATAGGTCATGGCGGGCACCACATTCAGTTCAAACTGTGGATACAGCTGGGTGAGATGTGTCTTGACTGCGCTGACCTGCTCAAACAGAATTTCACGCATCGGTGAATCCTGTCCCCATACTTGTACATAAGCCTGTGATACCCGCTTTGGACGGAAGGGTAAAATGAATAAGCGCAGAATGATTTGCCAAATCGGTTTGGGAATCTCAATCACACGCTGGTCGGATAAAAACTGCTTGAGAAAACGGCGTACCGCAGGAATCGTAGGCTCATCTGGTGTGCCCAAGTTTGCCAATATAATCGTCACTTTCGCTTTAGCAGGAGAATACATTCAGTTCGTCCGTCAGGATATCAACCCCTGTACTTTAACAGCTTTTTATTTATTCTCTCTATGGATTAATACGCTGACTTATATTGAAAAGTGCGATCTAAATCCAGCAAGCTGCTGTCCAGCAACTTTTGCGCTTTTGGCGTGATCTGCCACAGCATGCGCTGTCGGTCATCCCGACCGGATGGCACAATCCAGTCATTCTGGCGCATTTGAATTTTTAAACTATGCAAGGCACGAATATTCATCTGGGCACGCGCAACTGCATGCGCACGCGGCATCTGCACCCGTGCATCCTGCAAACCGGTTTCATTCAGATATTCATTCATGCGCTTTGAGAAAAACTCTTCAGGTGTGGGATTGACAAAGGTTGAACCCAGCAATGCCAATAATTGTGCCCAAGTCAGTTTTTTCTGAACTTTGATTTCTTTAAAATTACCATCCTGATAAGCATGCATCCGGTATTCAAAAGAAAAAATTTCATGCATCGCTACTTTGGGCAAGCTTAGGAATGGATCAACTTCTGCAGTTCCACCATCACGTTCCAGTTGAGCCACTTTGGCTTTCAGCTGATCAATCTCGTCATGTAGCGCCTGAGTATTTTGCGGACGCACCCAGCCAGTCACCGGATAGCGCTCCAACATTTGCGGCATGTTAAAACGCACTGCCATTTCCAGATCTCGCAGGCTGCGGTAAGTAAAGACCTGATCGACTTCCTGCTGTAATAACTGACGGAATTCCTTAAATTTTTCCTGTAATTCCGGTTTGGCATCATGCAATGCACTTTCACGTGATGCCGGATCATCATGCATAAACACAATAATCGGTTTTTGCTTGGTCACTGCATAAATATATTCGAGATGCATATAGCCAACACCCGATACCGACTGCTCTCCATACTGGCTTCCCAGCAAAATCACGACATAATCACAGTCATCAATCTGGCGGCGTGCAAATGCAGTATTCAGCGGTGTACGCTGTTCCAGTCCCCACGAGAAAAACCCCATTCCTACCAGTGTTTGAGACAGAATGATACGCTCCGGTTGCATTTCTGCCCCAGAGGTTGAGATGAACACTTGGTACCGTTTATCCAGCATGGGCTATCCTCTTCTCCTGTACATTTGGGTAAAAAATGCATCATCACATGCTTCTTTACCCAATATGGCCACCCCAAAATCAAAATATCTTTCTTCTTAAATTATAAAAATGAGTTTTAAACTGCACTCATATTACTGACCTGCCATTTTAAATCGGCCGGAATCAGGTGCTGCAAAATCGGTCGGAGCTGTTCAGCATTCTGCCCACTCACCACCAATTCAATTTTCACGCTTTCTTTAGACTCATGCTCAAATAATAACCCATTTTTAATTAAAATTCGGGCCGTTTGTCTTGCAACCGCGAATCCTGAGTCAATTAATGTCAGCTTTTGACCAAAAATATACTGAATTGACGATTTTAGGAAGGGGTAATGTGTACATCCTAACACTAAATAATCAGCGCCCTGATCTACAACTGGTTGTAAAATCTCTTTTAATGTCTGCAAACAGGCTGCACTCATCTGCTCCCCAGCCTCAACAAAAGGCACCAGATCCAGACTGGTCACAGGCAGGACTTTGACTTGAGCCGGTTCGGCAAAACGGGAAATGACATCTTTAATCAGCTGGCCGCGGAAGGTCGCGGGCGTGGCCAATACCGCCACCGTTTTCGACTGGGTATTCAGGACCGCCGGTTTAAGCGCGGGTACTAAACCGATAATCGGAAAGTTTTCACCATAATAGTCACGTAAATAATCCAGACTAAAAGCGGAAGCGGTATTACAAGCCACCACCGCAACTTTACAACCTTGACGATAAAGCCATTCAATCGCCTGAGCCGTCAAGGCACGAATTTCCTGATCATCTCTCGGACCATAAGGCACATGCGCAGTATCCGCATAATAGACAAAGCGCTCATTAGGCAAATGACGGGCAATTTCCAGGGCGACTGACAAGCCGCCTACGCCTGAGTCAAAAATGCCAATAGGCGCATCTGCCGTGGCATTGGGCATCGAGTCTAATAGCTGGGAAATTGGTTGAATAGCGCTCATAACGTTGCAGGTGGCTTGTTTGAAATTTCTAGCGTTCAAGCTTAAACCTCAGGTGCTCAAATGCAAGTCTAAATCACCACTTTTCAAACTTAAAACGGTTTCGCCTGCCGGATTTTCATCAAGCTCTCCCATCTCGACTAGATGTAAAAATGCAGCGCGCTGAATTAGGGCATTAATCCCGAAACGCACATGCACATAAGGCCGCAGTTCACCTTTGTATTCACGCATAAAGATTGGATGTTCAGCATCGACAACAATCAGGTCTTGCGTGGTTGTGCCCAGTTGCAGATAAGTCACTCCATTGATCTCAACCTGATCGACCTGATTGACAAATAAAGGTTCATCTTCAACTTCGATTTCAATCATTTCTACCGGTGTTTTTAGATAGAATTTATCGTTTTCTTTCCAGAGCACCGTTGCAAACAGGTCAATCATTGGCTGACGCTTGATCAATTGACCTTCGTGCCACCATTCGCCGTTGGCTAAAACCTTCAGATCCATTGCTCCGCAATGCTTTGGCTGCCATTGCTCCAAAGGAGGAATTGACCTTTTGTGACTGCCCTGTGCATCTTTTAAGTATTGTGCGATATCCATTAAATTTTTATCATCGGGATAAGTTACTTTTTTCGTCGGATTTGTGCTGGGTACTGGCTTATCCATAAAAGAAGACCTTAATGACGGAAAAATAATATGTTTCAGCCAATTGGCTAAAACCGGCTTTAAAACTATACTAGCCCAGATTATCAAAGACACCAGCATTTTTGTGTCTAGGAACCAAGAACACTTATGGCAGCACCCAACCATCCGGTTATGGTTGCCACCGAATAGTAATATGAGGAGTCCTACATGGAACACATCGAACGTGAATCGATGGAGTTTGACGTCGTCATCGTAGGCGCAGGCCCTGCGGGTCTTTCTGCTGCGATCAAAATCCGTCAACTTGCAATTGAAAACAACTTA